>JARCMA010000217.1 GCA_030248405.1 Microcoleus sp. MP8IB2.171 | reverse complement strand
TTTGACACTGCGCTAAAATTAAATCAGTCACTCTCTATTTCTCTATTGTCCAATGGCTCAATCTACAAAGCAACTCCACGCCCAAATTCAAGCCATGCCCAGCGATACTGTTAAGGCGATCGTGCTTTCATGGCTGAATCTGTCCAATGCCAATCTCAGCGACTTTGAACAATCGCAGAAATTGCGGAGGGAAGCGAGGGATATCAGTGGGGAGAAATTGACACAGCAAACCAGTTTCAACCCCTCAGCGAAGAACAAACGATCGCCCGGAGTGTCTTGGCATTGCAAGATTACCAAACAAACAAGAAAGGCATTTCGGGCGATCGGGTTAAGCAATGGGCAGATAGTTTAGGAAGCGATCGTTTTGGCTACCTATGCCAAAATAAAGTTACAAAATAAAGTTAACCGTTCATCATAACTTTTATGACCCTTACACTCACCTTACCTCCAAAAATCGAAGCACTGCTGCGCCAACGGGCTGAAAGTACAGGACAAGATATAACCAGTATTGCCTTAGCTGTTCTCGCGTTCGGACTTAGCTTTGATGAAAGCGATTTCTTCGAGGCATTGGAAGGTATTCAACGCGGACTTGATGACTTCGATCGGGGTCAATTTTCTAGTCTGGAAGAATTTGTCGATCGACAAAACCAGAAATACGGACTTTCTTTGGAAGCATGATCTATCGCATTGACTTTTCCAGTACAGCTCAATCTGAAGCTGATGCAGCGTTTCTGAACTTTTCCCAATTCACGACTCCCGAACGCGCTCAAGCATGGTATCAGGGCCTGATTAAAGTAACTTCTTCCAGTCCGCGTCGGCGGACATCGTTTGTATAGCCGCGAATTCCATTCGCCCGGTAACTTAATTTGTATAGCAGCGAATTACATTTTCCCCCTAACTCGCAGCATCTTATTTCCGCCTTTCTGAAACTCATAAGGAGCCTCTTGAATTTCTACACTAAAACTTCTCTTTTTCAATTCAGCAATAATCTGGTTTAAGTGCTCTGATTCCTCCCCGCTAAAACTCTGCAACAGAGGAAATACCCGGACTTCCTTCGCAACCCGACACATTTCTGTAATTGCTTCCAGATGAAATTCTTCGGAAAGCAGGTGAGAATAAGCAAATAAGAAATTGCTGCACAAAGCTAGATCGAATTGACAGTTCTCGAAAGGCAAAACTGGCAGCTCAGCATTCAGGTAGCGGCCTTGCTGCAAGCCTGATGGAAAATCTTCTAAAAATTCCTGCATCGCCTTCATTCGCACTTCGCCTAGCTGGTAGGGCGATTCAAAATTATTCCACAGGTAGCAGTCTAAATTGGCTTTAACACCGTCAATCACAGTTTGATATGTTTCTTGGATGCGATCGCCAATTTCCACCGCACTAAACTGATAAACTGGATCGCAAGAAATTACATTTTTACCTTGGCGAGTCATTTCTGCATTGAAGCTCGCCGGGCCGCCCGCACAATCAAGAATTTCTAGCTTGAGGTCACTTGATGTCAAGCTAAACATTCCTATGTATTCATCCAAGCAGCGTCCCCAGGGAATTACTTTATCCAATTTTAGTGACACTTGTCTTTGTCCTGCAGATAGAATTATCTAATATTTTACCTCAAATCAGGGTGGTTTTTTCCTATCTCCTTTCTGTGGCGGGTTGATTTGTATCCCGAGTTATGTATGAAGAATTTTGCTCAAACGAGATCCTAATCCTGACAACAGTTGGCGGGCTTTACACTTTCTTTACAAACAAGGTACAAAATAGTTAAGTGCGATCGCACAATTTTTATGCTTGACCTGTGGATTTTGCAGCGAAGCGAGGCTACACTAGACAGCAGGGAAAATAAACTAAAATCAACTAGCTAAATTGCTCTTGTTCATTGGCAGGCTGCCACCAGGGAAGAAAGATGAAACATACCATTCAAACCGCTACAAGTCTGAGTTTGTCAGCACTCCTGGTGCTATTGAGTTCGCTGCCCAGTATAGCTCAGTTGCCTGCCGTCAGAACTCCTGCGCCTGCTAGGAACCCAAACCAACCGAGAGTACCGCCGCCACCTCCGGGTTCGAGTTTGCCGCCGATCGGCAATTCTGGTTCGCTGACATCAGAAGCAGCTTATACTTTAGGCCCGGGCGATCGCATTGCTTTAGATATCTTCGGCGTCCCTGAATTCAGCAAGGAATATCAAGTGTTAGTTGACGGGACACTCAATTTGCCAATCATTCGCAGCGTCTCAATTCAAGGGTTGACGCTGCAACAAGCCGCTAATGTGATTACCCAGCGATACGAACCCTTCATCAATGTTCCCGTTGTTACCGTGACTGTGATCGTCGCTCGCCCCCTAAATATAGGTCTTGCGGGTGAAGTTACTCGCCCGGGTTCCTACAAGATTAATCCCACTAGAGAAGGAGGAGGAGTAAAATTCCCGACTTTGATGGAAATGCTGCAACTTGCACAAGGGGTGACATCAGCAGGAGATATGCGAAATGTCCAAATTCGTCGTCCCCGCAGAGGCGGGCCGGAGCAAGTTACTAATGTTGATTTGCAGGATTTTTTAGACACGGGAAATTTGCGTCAAGATGTCACGATTCGAGATGGAGATACAATTTTTGTACCGACAGCAAGGGCCCTGAATACTCAAGAAGTTCGTCAAAGAGCCAGTGCTAATTTTTCCGCTGATATTACTAAACCAATTGGCGTGGTAATTGTCGGGGAAGTAAACCGGCCGGGGCCTTATACTGTATTTGCTTCGGATGTGCGATCGAGCAACCAACAAACAGAGTTGAGTTTTGTATCTATCGACCAACAGCAAGGAGCAGTTGTAGGCTTACCAACAATAACTAGAGCACTGAAAATTGCTGGTGGTATCACTACAGAAGCTGACATTCGCCGCGTGCAAATCCGCCGCCGAGTCAGAGGTGGCAATGAACAAACTATCATGGTAAATCTGTGGGATTTGCTGCAAAAAGGCGACACAACTCAAGATATTTTGCTGCAAGAAGGAGATAGCGTAATTATCCCGACAGCAGCTACTGTAGACTTAGCTGAAGTTTCTCAAGTCGCAAATAGCAGTTTTTCTCCGAACGCGATTAGCATCAATATTGTAGGAGAAGTAATTAGGCCTGGGGCTTTGCAGGTGCGGCCTAGTACATCCCTGCACCAAGCTTTGCTCACCGCAGGCAGTTTCAATCAATTGCGGGCTAAAAAAGACAGAGTAGAACTATTGCGTTTGAACCCCAACGGTACTGTTTCTCGTCGCACGATCGAGGTGGATTTTGCTCAAGGCTTGAATCCTAATAATAACCCCACTCTTCGCAACGACGATGTGATTCTGGTAGCGCGATCGGGCTATGCTAGGGTAGGAGACAATATCAACAGTTTCTTGCAGCCAATAACAGGAGTTGCAACTGGGATCAGCGCTGTTAGCGGCGTTCTTACTGGGTTTCAATCAACTATCAACGCTTTTCAAAACTTATTTTTGGGAGGGGATTTCGAGCGGCGAAATCAGCTCAGACAGATTCGCGAACAACGTCAAGACAGACAAGAGCAACGTCAAGACAGGCTGCTAGACAGAGAGCTACAACGTGAAGACAGACTGCGGCAAGAAGAAGATAGAAGACTGCAACTTGAAGACAGACAGCGGTCAATAGATCTTCAGAATCAGCAGCTTCTGATTCAACAGCAGCAACTTCAGCTCCAAAATCAGCAGCCGCAGCAAATGCAGCCACCAACTACGACAACAACTCCTTGATATCTAGTCAGGTAAAATAACCCTTCTAATTTTGTAGTGAGGACTGAAGTCCTCCCTACAAAACAATTTGATTGCGGTCGTTAAGCTCAAACTACACGCATCAAGTCCGCACCGAAGAAATTTAAACTAATAATTTAAATACATATTATCTCAGAAAAATTGCGAGTTGTTAAGGGATAATTCAAAATATTTAACAAAACTTTTCTGTATATATCTAAACCTTTAGCATTGAGGTGAACACCGTCAATTGTTAAATCTGCATTGAGAGCTGATTCCTTAAACAATGCTTGTATGCCACGAGATTCAACAGTCACATTTTCAGCGGCGGCTACTTGATCGATGAGAACATTGATTTCGTCAACTCTAGCAATTGTTCCTGCTGATTTAGGATTGTAGCTGGCGGCAAGAGTTGAGTAAAAAGCAGGAATCAGAATAATTTGTTTTGTTCCGATCGATCGCATAATTGCGATCGCCTCTTTTAAATTACTGACAAACTGCTCATCGCTAATGCCGTACATAGCATCATTTGTGCCGATCGCCACAATCGCTTTTTCGCAGGTAAACCGAAGCGGCACTACAAGTTTAAGCTGTTCTAGCAGCGAAACTGAACTCATTCCGCCGATCGCAAAATTAAAGTTTTTTTCTCCCAAAGAATCGCCCAGAGCCGAAGAAATAGAATCGCCCCACACGCAACCTTCATATTGCTGCTCTTTAATTTGCTGCACCTGATTGTAAACCGAAACTTGCCACCACAGTGCAGAACTAACAGTGTCCCCCGAAGGTTGCGGGTTAGCCAACCCCCGAAACGGGATGTACGCCGACAACAACAAAGCCAAAACGGCAGAGATTAATCTAAATTTAAATTTCATAAAACTTGCTGCTACTCTTGCTGCTACTCTTGCTGCTACTTTAGTTTATGCTATTGCTTTAATTCACGGGCGATGTCACGAATATTGTTGCCCAGATTATTCACCCATACATATATCAAACTGAGGTCGTAAAGTAATTTAGGACTTATATATATGTCTAAACCAGTGGACTGGACAGTTGGCATTCCCGCTAGCAAACTTATAGCCGTCGGAACCCAGGTAAGTGGCAGATTTCCTCTAGATGGAGCAAGTGCCCAAAACTTACTCTACCGCATGGATGGCAATAACATTACCAGCTATATCGTCTACGATGACAGTGGACGGGCAATTAAGCGAGTAGACTTGACAGGAATGGCTCATGCAAATGTGCCGACACCTCACGCCGTTGAATACAAACACAACCAAAACTCAGCAGGAGACATTTTCGTGCAAGCTGAGAAAACAGTTATGCCAGCTAGATTGGATGAAATACCCTAGAAATTATGTTCATCAAACAAATATCCTTGAATGCAGATAAACTAAGCGATTTCCAGCAATGGAAAAAAGCCAACGGCGATGATTTTTCACTCTGGGATTATCTTTTTGGATCTGCTAATATTGAAATTGCCATAGCTTTCACAAAACTATTCTGGCCAGATTTTGTCGAACATGAAGGCGGTATCTTTTTGTCCGAAGCCTTTAACAGTCAAATCTACGAACAGTGGAAAATCGAGCTAGGGAATGATGTCGCTGCAATTGAGCAGGTGATGAACCACCAGCACGTTGATGACATTCTCCCCGGTGCCCAAAACGCTAGCAGTGACAATTTATTGTATTTGGGACAAGCATTAGCTCAGATGTGGGAAAGTCGCCTAAAATCGCTTTATCCTCAGCGCCGTTTTCAAGTTAAATGCGATCGGGACGAACACACGGTTGTAGTGACATTTTTTCAAGATAATTAATCAACCCTTCGCCCCCAACAATTCAGGTTGTAAAACCTGATTTAATTTGCCACTACGAAACCCCTCCAAATCCAAAGTCGCGTACACAAAACCAAACTCTTGAAACACCGCGACTAATGCAGGCAAATCCGCATTTACCACGAACTCCTGAATCTCCTGGGCCGGCAATTCAATCCGCGCCGTATCTCCATCCGATCGCACTCGCAAATTTTTCAGTCCCAACTGCCGCAAATACCGTTCAGCGCGCCCCACTCTTTGCAACTTGGCAACAGTGATTTCTTCGCCGTAAGGAAAGCGCGAACTCAGACAAGGTTGAGCGGGTTTGTCCCACCAAGGCAAACCCAATTCTTTTGCTAACTGTCGCACTTCAAATTTAGTCATGCCAACTTCTGCTAAAGGCGATCGCGCGCCCCGTTCCTTCGCAGCCTGAATTCCGGGACGGTAATCCTTTAAATCGTCACCATTAACCCCATCCACGACATAAGGATAACCCTTTGCTAGTGCTAAGGGTTTCAAAGTATCGTGCAGTTCGCTTTTGCAGAAATAGCAGCGGTTAACTGGGTTAGAAGTGTAATTGGGATTTGCCATTTCCTGAGTTTCTACTTCCTGGTGGGCGATGCCAATTTCTGCTGCTTGAATCCGCGCATCTTCTAAATCTTCTGGCAGTAAAGACGGGGAAACAGCAGTAACTGCCAAAGCGCGATCGCCCAACACATCAAAAGCGATTTTTGCCACCAAAGTGCTGTCAATTCCGCCGGAGTAGGCAATCAAAGCCCGTTCCATCTGTGCGAAAATATCTTTTAATTGTTCGAGTTTTTCTACTAACATAATTTCAACTTTTTGGTACAAACAGAGAAGTAAGAAAGCAAACTAAAGAAAGAAGGATGAAGAAAGCATATCTCGATCGGGTTCCCTTCTTCCCTCGAACCTCTTCTTTCTTCCGACTTCCATCGAACTTCTAATGCTATTCTGGATCGATACCGAGGGCTGCCAATCGTGCCAAAAGTTCTTGATTTCGCTGTCTTTCCTGTTCCAGCAGCGTCTCGGCTAACTCTTTGTCTTGCTGTTGGCGATCGGCTCGCTGGCGTTCATTTTCTGCCCTTTCTTCCGGCCACAAAAGCAGTTCTCCGCCCGCCGTCCACCAACGCAGCCAATATCCTGTTCTCCCTTCGCGAGTTCCCTGCCACACACCCAAAAATAGATTTAATCCAGGTATTAAATAACGGCCGTTTTCATCAGGATTTTGATTGTCATAACGCTCTGATTCTAGCGCATAAACTTCTATTCTCCCTGTATGCGGTCGAAAAATGACATAGCGAGGAACTTTGATTACTTGTTCGTAAAAAAACCACTTGCCGATTTCTTCTGTGTGTTCGACAGAGTATTCGTCGCCGTAAGTAGCTGATAGAAATTCCATCACTACAAAAGGGACAGTTCCTTCGGTATGAGGCGTGTAACTGCGGCGGGGATAGTTGTGAGGCCTCTTTTGAACCGGCTGCACGTACATCCAGTCTGGGGCTTTGCAAATAGTGCGATCGTCCACAGCAGCACACAAAGCAAAATTAGAAACTATTAGTGCGTCTTGCATTAGTTCCGGGGAATCCACTACAGACTGGCGCAAACCGTTAGCTAGCAAGGGATGGTCTATATCGTCTACAGGGTCGTCTGGTAGGATGAAATCATCGGGTAGCAGCGGCCAAGTAATCTTGAGCTGCGATATCGGTTTGTGAATTACAGTAGTCATAAGTCACCTCATTTTACCAATAAAAGTTTGAGTTTTAGTCGAGATTGGCGATCGATAACCTTGTCTATATCTTAGCGCGCTAAGTCGATCATAAAATTGGTTTGTAGTGAGGACTAAAGTCCTCAGTACAAACAATTACCCTGAAGGTGCCGAATGCGCGCTTTAAAATTCCCTACGGGAAAATATGGCGATCGCAATTGACAACAGCAGCACCACATACAGCAAACCGTAGCCAGCATCTGTAATCAAACCTGCCAAGTAAGGAACTTGTCCGTAAACAGCATCGTTTCTCAAATTGAATCTGGCTAAATCCGGCAAAACCAGATAAAGTCCCATCATCAATTGTTCAAGGCCAGGATTTTTAGTTAACTTGCCCAAAGCCACTAAATCCCGCGTCGAATGTCCCATTAAATAAACGCCAAATGTCAGTAAAGTTGCCAGCAGCGAACTGCTAAAAACCCCAAATAAAATCCCGACACCGGCCATGAGACACAGCTCAAACCAGACAAACAACGAAGCGATTAAAATGCTTTCCAAAGGGAAAGGAATGCGGCTCAAACTCAGAATAGCCAGATAGATAACAGTCATTGCTGCTACAAGCACCGCCAGCACCGCCGACAGCCCTAAGTGCTTGCCCACAATTAACTCCGCCCGGCTTATCGGCTTAGCAACTAACAGATAAACAGTCCGCTTTTCAATTTCTTTGTTGACCAATCCGGTAGCCACAAAGACTGTGGCAATTAGACCGAGGAGGCTCATAGCAGCCAAACCGATATCTAAGATGATTTTCTTTTCGGTTGTCGCCGCCAATTCCGGTATCAACCGTACCGATGCGCCCATCAACAGAGCAAAAATAATAATTAAGTAAAGGATGCGATCGCGAATTACTTCCCAAAATACATTGGTCGCGACTGTCAAGATTCTTCTCAAATTCATCTAGTTATTAACCCACTGGAAACTTTCGCCATACTTTAGTTTAAGGAAGAAGGAAGAAGGAAGAGGGAAGAAGGAAGAAGGAAGAGGGAAGAGGGAAGAGGGAAGAGGGAAGAAAGAGGATTTTTCCCATCTCAGACTCTCAGACGCTCCCACTCTCAGACTCTCCCACTCTCCCGCTATACCGATCGCAATTAGTTAACAGAGACAGAATCAAACTTGACTGTCCCCCGGCGTTCCATCTTTTTTCTGTCCGGGTTGAGAGCGTTTGATGGCACCGCAGGTTACAGTCGCCCTATTGGCTATCGCGAACACCTCGCAAGATTTGGTAAACGAATATATTTCCGGTCTAAAAACCGCCCCCAGCCAAGTTGCCTGCATCTCTAACTGATAGCGGGACTCTCCTTGGACGATCGAAGTTTTGACATCCCACCTCGCATCTTCTGCGACTACCCCAGTTGTTTTTAAGGCTTGATTCCGCAGAAAAAATCGCTCGTTGTCAATATCTATTAACATTTGCTCTACTTGCGCCCACGGTTTTGTGCGGGCTTCATTTTGCAGGTATCGCTCCATTTCATTGAGGATAACAACTCCTCTGGAGCGATTAATAGTTGGCTGTTGAAATGTCACCACATAATCGCTTTGCCTCAAATCCTGAGATAAAACGCTC
The DNA here is from genome assembly GCA_030248405.1 of Microcoleus sp. MP8IB2.171. Classification (GTDB taxonomy): domain Bacteria; phylum Cyanobacteriota; class Cyanobacteriia; order Cyanobacteriales; family Microcoleaceae; genus Microcoleus. Next base: position 21,976 of record JARCMA010000217.1, on the reverse strand, counting down.
GGATACTGTTGTATCCAACCTTGAATTAAAAAGTGAAAAGCAAACCAACAGGAAAACAGCAGGTGAACTAGAGTAATCATCAAAAACTGAGGGCGCATCAACTCGCTGATACTTTCCCGTTTTGAATCGCTCTTCCAAACCCTTATGATAGCAAGAATTACTACTGCTATAATTGGTCCGGATATCCATGCTATTTCCTTCCTATCCGACGGCAATCTGATCAGTAACCACAAGCCAATTAAGATGCTTGTCACCCACGGACTCAGACTTACTCCTTTAATCACAAAAGGTTGCTGGCTGGTCAGCAAACCCATTGAAAGTATAAAAAATAACCAGCTCATATCAAAAAGTAGAGTTCTCGTCGGCCAGTCTGTGACTGCGGCCACCGATAGCAAACCTAAAAAGATGCTGAGCAGTAAAGGAGTTTTCCAGTGGACAACTCTAGGCGGCATTATCGCCTTTTGAACTTTTTTATTGCTTTCCCAAAGGTTAGTCCTCAGCTTAGCGAGTTGCTGAGTGACATCCAAAAATTGCTTCATCATAAATTTCAATAGACGCTTTGCAAAAACAACACGGTTAAAATAACGACATTGCTAACAGTGTGGGCGATTAAAATCCCCCCAAACTGGGTAGTTACTTGAAAAGTTTTTTGGGGAGGACGGCGGGTGAGGGTGGGTGGCCCTAAAAACTGAGGTTTGGAAGCTTTTTTATTGCCGGAAACCATGTTATCTATGATTTCTAATCCCTGCCATTTAGCTAGAAAAGTCACTGCTAATACTGAGAGTGCTATCATAGTTAGTGGAGCGTAAACATCCTGTCCTCTGCCTAATAAAATATAACCGATAAGCTGTTCCCGCAAATCTTTGGGAAGAACGCTTTCAATGCCGAAGAAAACTAACCAGCCTACGAAAGTGCAAGATAGATTGAGGATGGCTGTATATTCAATGCTGGTTTTGGGGCCGAGTTTAAGTAGTTTTTGCAGAAACCACGATTCGATCGCGATCGCCAAAAACATAATTAAAATTTGCACCAAAACAGTCCGAAATGGGAAAACACTCGCAATCATAAGCCTTTAGGTATATCAGTCCGTGTTAAATTTTAATTGTACAGCACAAACGGAATAATCTTAACCGGAGGTTTGAGCACCTGATTTCGTTAAATCGCTGCTTAAAAGATTGGGGGTTAGGACTTATCGTATAATCTGTTGAGATCCGCCAACAGAATGGAAAAATTAAACATTCAAGGCGCGCGATCGAATACCCACCCCGCTACAGACTCAAACAACTGCTGATTATGGTAAGGAATGGCATTGGTATTCGGACAGCCTCATCCCGCTCGGAACGAGCCGCGGGTCAGATTCACGTCTACGACGGCGCTGGTAAAGGCAAGTCTCAGGCAGCTTTGGGAGTAGTGTTGCGGTCGATCGGGCTGGGTATTAATTCTGACTCGCCCACGCGAGTCTTGTTGCTGCGCTTTCTCAAAGGCCCCGGCCGCTCCTACGACGAAGACGGGGCAATAGAAGCCTTGCAACGGGCATTTCCCCACTTGATCGACCAAGTGCGTACCGGCAGAGCCGAATATTTTGGGGCCGAAGCAATCACCCGCTTCGATCGCGCCGAAGCTCAGCGAGGCTGGGATATCGCCAAAGGAGCGATCGCCAGCGAGCTCTATTCCGTCGTGGTACTAGACGAACTAAACCCCGTATTGGACTTGGGTTTGCTGCCAGTTGACGAAGTAGTCCAAACCCTCAAAAACAAACCAGAATATTTAGAAGTCATCGCCACAGGCCGAGCGGCCCCGGAAGCTTTGCTGGAGATTGCCGACTTACACTCAGAAATGAAGCCCCACTATCACCCCGCAGCGGCAGAGCATAATATTTCCGGTATCGAAATATACACTGGAGCGGGGAAAGGCAAGTCTACGAGCGCTTTGGGCAAAGCTTTGCAGGCAATAGGTAGGGGTATCAGTCAAGACCAATCTCACCGGGTGTTAATCGTGCAATGGCTCAAAGGTGGCACGGGTTATACAGAAGATGCGGCGATCGCAGCATTGCGGCAAAGTTATCCACAGCTAGTAGACCATCAGCGGTGCGGCCGAGATGCTATAGTTTGGCGGGGACAACAGCAAGAGCTAGACTGCATCGAGGCAGAACGCGGCTGGGAAATCGCTAAAATGGCGATCGCCAGCGGCTGGTACAAAACGATTATTCTCGACGAACTCAATCCCACAGTAGACTTAGAACTGCTGCCGGTAGAGCCGATCGTCGAAGCCCTGTTACGCAAGCCGCGGGATACAGAAATTATTATCACCGGGCGCTGCCACAAACCCCACGCTTACTTTGACTTGGCAAGCGTACACTCCGAGGTATACTGTCACAAACACTACGGCGATCGGGGCGTAGAACTAAAGCGGGGCGTAGACTTTTAAAGCCCGGAGCCGTTGGCGAGTTCAATCCGGGTCAGAATTATTAAATGACGGCCCTGCCTGGAAAACCGGAAATTGCCACAAAGCATTGTTACCTACCAAGTAACAAATCTCCCAATTTCCCTTGTCTTCCCGATCACCCAGATCTGCCTTTTTTAATCTTTAATTTCCTCCCCCGGAGGCGATCCCCGACCGCCAATCCAGAATGGAACATTAATAAAATGAGCTGCGTCTTCTTGAGCGTGAGCACCTGAGACAGTGCACCAGGATTATTAAAGGGTGAAGACTTTGAAAATAAAAGCTTACAAGCAAAAAATCCGCGAGGGAGAAAGTCTAGACAGGGTTAACGCCAGTAGGCTAGACTTGCGGCTGGCAAACAGGTTAAACTACAGCGGAATCCAAACATTCGGTGTTCTAGGCAGTGTCTGTAGTCGCACCAGCGATGACCAACAAGTAGAGGAGTGAAGCTTTATGACAACGTTAGATGACAATCCTAATCAACTAGATTTAAACCTTCCGGGACTAGGCCCGGATACAGTATTCGCCGGAGCCGGGGCGGATTTCATTAGAACTTCCACCCTGGGCGGCAGCTTAATATTTGGCCAAGGCGATAACGATACTCTGATTTCAGTTGGCCCGAACGATACACTGTACGGCGGCGACGACGAAGATTCAATCAGATCTCAGCGCACTCCGGCTTTGCTGTTTGGCGACGGAGGCAACGACACCATAGTCGCTGAAGCCCGCGCTACGCTGTACGGCGGTGAGGGAGAAGACTTCCTCCAAGGTACTGTCGAAGCTAACCTCATGTTTGGTAATGAGGGCGCGGATACGATGCTGGGAGGAGCGCAGAGAAGAGACTCGCTCTACGGCGGCAAGGACAATGACTCGATCGGCTTCTTCATCGCAGGCGGTGGCAACAACCTCTCTTTAGAGGGTGGTTTGGGTATTGGCTTCGCTGGCAATGAAGGCAGCAACTACTTGCGGGGCGACTTGGGCGACGACTTGGTTGTAGGTATCAATGTAAGAGACAGTCTCTTCGGCGGTAAAGGTAACGACACACTGTACGGTGTGGCCAGCAACAGCTACCTGTCGGGCGATCTTGATGACGACATCTTAGTCATTACCAACAGTACCCAAAGCAGCCCATTTGCTTCCGCCGTCATCACGATCGGCATTGAGAGAACCACCTTGCTCGGTGGTGGCGGCAACGATTCTCTCGTTGGCGCGATCGGCGAGTTTGGCGGTGGCAGAAACTTCTTTGACGGTGGCGACGGTAACGACACGATCAACGTTTTTGCCACTTCTGATACTGCGTTGGGAGGTGCAGGCGACGACTTCATCGTGTCGGCGTCGGTGCCGAATGTAATTTCGAGCGTAGGCGCCTCCAGTTCATTTCCAGGCTTCGCGGGTCGCAACTTGCTCGACGGCGGAGTGGGCAACGACACGATCGTTGCAGCTTTTGCGACGGATACAATGATCGGCGCTGAAGGCAACGACAGCCTGAGCGGTACCTTTACTAATGCAGTCGGTGGAGATGGCAACGATACTATCGATGCTACCAAGGCCCGTTTTGCTGGTACTGGTACTGCTTTGATTACTCTCGAAGGCGGGCTGGGCAACGATCTGTTACTTGGCTACACCAATCCTACTACTGGCAGCTTCACCGTCACCAACCTCATGAACGGTAGCGAGGGAAGTGACACCATCATCTTTGGCAGCCAGGGCGATCGCCTGATTGGCAACTTTGCGGGTAACGACTTCATCTCCTACGCCACCGGCGTCACCTTTACTGGCACAGTCGCCAACTTGATTACCGATACCTTAGGCAGCAACTTCATTATTGGTGGCAACGGCACTGATGTCATCACTACTGGTAGCGGAGATGACATACTGTTCGGCGACTCATCCAACACAACATTCGGGGACGATACCTTAAATGCTGGTGGCGGGAATGACACGCTGCTGGGCGGCTTTGGTAACGACTATTTGATCGGGGGCGACGGTAACGACTCTCTCGGCGGCGGGCCTGGTGCTGACACCCTGATTGGCGGCGCGGGTAATGACAGCTTCTACTACAACAACTTCGGCGAGGGCGTCGGGGGTACTGAGCCAGACCGAATCGGCGGCGGTCCCGGCAACGATTTTACGATCGGGCAAGACAAGTTTATCTTGCAGTTCAACAGTTTCCCCGGCTTGTCAGCAGTCGAAGGTACGAATCGACTTTCTTCGAGGTCGTTCTTGGTGCTTGAAAATGGGGCTTACACTAGCCAGTTTGGTCCCGCCGGGGCTGCCGTATCAGATGCGTTCCTGTTTTATGAAAATGGAACCGGACGACTAGGATTTGACCCTGACGGTGTTGGTGGTTCTAACCCAGGCGTGACGCTGGCAATTCTGAATGGCAGACCGGGCATTACGGCTGCTGACATTACCCTGATTTAATTTGGGTAAAAGTGGGTGGGGTCGATTGTGAAACATCGCCCTACCAACTCTCAAAACTAATTGTGCTATGTTTCGAGCTGGGGATATCCATCCCTGGCTTTTTTATTGGCATGAGCATGGGGCAATTTTAGATTTTAGATTTTAGATTTTAGATTTTAGATTTTAGATTTTAGATTGAGTGGTAATTTTAATCGAAAATCGCCAATCTAATGAGGCATGGGGCGGGTTCACCGATGAATTTGGCCACGGCCCAATAATCTTTAGAACTGACGCATCAGAACCAAAGAAACCGGGTTTTTCACTCCTAGTTAAAGGCTGGGATGCAGTATTTCGGTAAAAACCCGGTTTCTGCCTCCAGGACTAATCTTGATCAACCCGCCCCCAGCCAAGTCAAAAAGTGAGGTAAAAACAATGAAAACAATTAAAGACCTTGATATTGTTGCTTTAACTGAAGATTTAGAAGCAACCCATTTTGAAACAAAACAAATCATTAAATTATATAAAGGACAAGTAGGAACAGTCGTGATGGAATTTGATGGCATTGCTTTTGAGGTAGAATTTTCTCATCAAGATGGCACAACTTATGCAATGGAAACAATTCCAGCCACAAAATTAATGCTTTTGCATTATGAATTACTAGAATCTGTAGGGGCGGTTCGCCGATGAATTTTGGGACGCACCAATAATGTTGATAAACCCGCCCCCACCCAACGAATAACCCCGATTAAGCATCGTCGCCCAACCGTTAAATTCAATTAATTCGGAATTTTGGGCTGGGTGGGGGCGGGTTTATGAGATGGTTAGTTTTTGGCAATTATGGTTGGTAAAACCCGCCCCAAGATATTGGTACAAATAATTTATGCTCATTATAAAAAATCCCGCAAACATATCGTTTGCGGGATTTAGTAGGCAGGAAACTTGTAGGGAATACTGTTACTAAGCTCGGTCTACAATCTCTTTTGCTTTATCTTTGAGGTCTTCTTTCAGGTGAATTGCTGATGCTTCATCCTGCTTGGCTTGACCTTCTAATTTATCTTTCTGATTGCCTGTAACTTCGCTAGCAGCTTCTTGGATTTTGCCTTCAATATTCTTCGCTGTTGCTTCGACTCTATTTTCAATGCTCATAATTTTATATTCTAACTCTACAACTATTAATATATGATTTTAAAGTTGAGTCTATATCCCTCTTTAGATAGATTTGTTATTACCTTTATTTCTAAGTTAAAGGTTCGATCGCAATTTCGACAAGTTTATTTTTGGAGGACAAACCGGATTTAATGGCGATCGCAGATTTCGGCACTTTAAACTTTTTCGCCAACAACACGATTAATTCTTGATTAGCTTTTCCATCGACTGGCGGCGACTTGAGATGTATTGTGAGGCTGCCGTCTGGTTGTTCTGCGATGCTTTGCTGTTTGGAATTCGGTTTAACTTTGACTGTGAAAATAGTCATACTTCGACTTTCTCTGAATGTTCGATCTTCGTTCCCAAAACCTTCAGAAATTCAGCCAACCAGTTAGGATGGGCAGGCCACGCGGGGGCGGTGACTAAGTTGCCATCGACTACGGCTTCCGTAACGGGAACTTCGGTATATTTGCCGCCGGCCCGGAGTATGTCGGGGCTGCAAGCGGGGTATGCAGTGCAGCGTTTGCCTTCGAGCACGCCGGCGGCGGTGAGGACTTGCAAGCCGTGACAAATAGATGCGATCGGCTTTTTGTTATTGGCAAAGTAGCGGGTAATTTGCAGCACTTTTTGGTTGAGGCGGATGTATTCTGGGGCTCTTCCTCCGGGGATAATCAAAGCATCGTAATCGGCGGCGTTGATTTCGTCAAAAGTCGCGTTTAAAGTGAAGTTGTGACCTGGTTTTTCGCTGTAGGTTTGGTCGCCTTCAAAGTCGTGAATTGCGGTGCGAATTGTTTGGCCTGCGGCTTTATCCGGGCAGACTGCATGGACGGTATGACCTACCATTTGCAATGCTTGGAAAGGCACCATTACTTCGTAGTCTTCTACAAAGTCGCCGACTAACATTAATATTTTTTTGGCAGTCATATTATTTGTAACTTTTGTTATTGAGTTTTGGTTAAATAGGATTTAAAAGACTCGGCGGTTTCAACCGCGTCTACACAAACAAAACCCGCCTCCGCGGGTTGAAAACCGGGCGGTTTCAACCGCGTCTACACAAACAAAACCCGCGGAGGCGGGTTGAAGAACGGGCGGTTTCAACCGTATGTCTTATTTGGAATCTAGAAACCGTTGCGGCCCCAAATTACCATTGAAATTGAGAAGGAGAACAAAACTAGCACCGAAACCCAACCGAGTGACAAAATATCCATAGCTATTTATTGAACGAACTGTACAAAGTGACTCCAACCCTTATGTTGACACTCCCTGCGCTAAAGCGACGGGGATTCTTAAGACTTTTTAGCCTTAATATCCCTATTACTAGGGTTTCCGGGCGCAATCCTTTTGCCAAAAATGGCGGTCTGCTATCCTAGTCTTACAACTAGCTCCTCAGTCGTGACTTTCCTCCAGTCCGGGGGTAGGTTTTTAACGTCTGTTACTGACGATTTAATATGCTCAGAATCTTAGTATTAGTTGTGATTAATTATTTTGAGCATCCGTACTGCTGCTAAGCTAGATACTGAATTTTTCAAAATTCGCAACTTTCAACTTCCTTGATAATAGCACACTTGCCAGACCTTCGTGCAATTGGTTATTTTATAGGCAGGATAAATCCTGCAACGCCCTTTCATCCCTGGACTAAAGTCACAGGGTTTTCAGGGTATTCCTTATAATTTAATTTGAGCCATTTTTGGAATGAAGGTGCTGTGAAGGATTCGTCAAATTTTAGTTTCGCTGAACGGGTAGAATCTTTGAAAGCAGGGAGTGTTGCTGCTTTTTCGGTGTTTCTTGGTTTTGGGGCGATCGCCCTTGTTAACAGCTTAATCCTAGCCCAGAGGTGGGATTCTCTGGCGAGTTTGCAGGTAAGGGCAATTGACCTAAATTTTGCCTTCAGAGGAGTGATGGCACTTTTGGGCGGTTTCTTATTCGGCGTGACTTACCGCTACGCTATCCGCCGCGATACTAACCCGCACCTTAAATCTGGTGTGGTGTTGGCTTTTGGGCTGGTGCGCGCTTTTGGACAGTTGGATGCTGGATTGTCTTTTGAGGGGGGACTTTCTTTTGAGGCGGGCAAGATGCCCGCCCCACAGGAGTTGTTGCCGTTTGCGGTGGTTGGCGTTGAGAGTGTGGTATTGTTTGCGATCGCGGGTTTGGTGTTGGATTGGGCGATCCTCTTCGAGGGCTTCGCTAACGGGCGATCGTGGATTAAGCCTTTCGATTCTTGAGTGCGATCGGACGGCGGTTGAAACCGCGTCTACACAAACAATGTCCGCCTCCGCGGACTGAAGAATATCACGTAATTTTATAACCGCCCCGTCTTCAACCCGCGGAGGCGGGTTTGGTCTGTGTCGGCGCGGTTTCAACCGCCCGGTCTTTTTATCCCAAGCCTAATACTTCATACTCTAGATTGCCATAAACCATTTGCTGATCAACCGCCGACAAAACTTTATTATTAGCAGCATCAGAAACTAAACACTGACAAACTAACTGCGCGACATCCGCCCGGTGAATCGTTCCCGCCACCCGGCAATCTTCCGTTAAAACACCATTACCCGTTGCAGGTTCCGACTTGAGTCCGCCCGGACGAATCACTGTATAAATCATCCCGCTTGCTATCAAATGATTTTCGGCTTTTTCTTTCTCAATTAACACCGGGCCCAAAGTTTCTAAAGCTTGCGGCGGCAAAGCGGCGGCAGTGTTACCGCTACCGATAGATGAGACTAAAATAAATTTTTGCACGCCAGCTTTGACGGCAGCATCAATCAAGTTTTTGTTGCCCAAATAATCGGCTCTTTCCCCATCTTTTGGCAAGCCGCCGATGGTGCTAATTGCGGCATGAATTGGTTCGCCGCCAGCCATTGCAGCTTCCACGACCGCAGCGTCCAAAGCGTCGCCAGTCATGACTTTGATGCCCATTGCTTCTAATTCGGGGCGCGTTGCGGGCGATCGCAAAAGTGCAGTTACTTGCATATTTTGTGCTACCAGACATTTCGCGATTTCTAAGCCAACGCCTCGACTAGCACCTGCTAAAAAGATGTGGGATTTATCTGTCATATTTATTTTGTTTGAATTTGTGCAGAAATTGGTTTTTTTGACTGTGGAACAGTATACAACAATCGTCTGTGATTTTTTGAATTAGTTTTTTTTTACCGCAGAGGGCGCAGAGGGCGCAGAGGAAGAGAGGGGAAAGATTGGCAATTTCCAATTTACGTTAGATTTTTTTTGCCGACGATTACTACCCAAGATTGAGCTTCGTGCGGTAAGCCAGGGGGGCGGTAGTAGCGGCTGACAATTGCAAATCCTGCTTGTTCTAAACAAGGCGCTAAAGTTTCATATTCCCATCCCGCAGTATAGCGTTTTCCCGTCGGTCGCTCGTCGTATCCTTCCCAATTTCCCCGGCACATTGACATGACAATTGCACCGCCAATAACTAATGTTTTGTGCAAATCTTGCAGCACTTTCACCATCTTGTCGCTGGGAACATGAATCATGGAAGCATTGGCGAAAATACCGTCAAATTCTGCCTTTGGTAAGTCGAGTTCCAGAAAAGATTGCTGCCAAACTTCGCATCCTGACAACTCTTTTGCTATTTCTACAAAAGCCGGAGTTGCATCTAAGCCTACTACTGTGTGTCCTTGGCTCTTAAACGCTACCAAATCTCGTCCTGGGCCGCATCCTATATCGAGAATTTTACCGGGATTGCGGGGCATGGCAGCGGTCAATGCGTCGCGATTTTGGGATACGTCGTGATGCCAAGTTCCTGCTCGGAAAGATTCGGCAGTTGTCTGGTATTCTGCGATCGTGATTTCTTCGCGTTTGTCCATAATTTCCCTCTGATATTATTTGAAATTGGTTAATTCAAGAAAACCGGGCGAATGGTTAATTCAGAAGACCCGGCGAATAGAATTCGCGGCTATACAAACAATGTCCGAGCTCAGAGGGACTTAAGAAGATAATGTAATCTTAACCGCCCGGTCTCTTCAACCCGCGGAGGCGGGTTTTGTTTGTGTAGACGCGGTTTCAACCGCCGTCTTATCTTCGGGGGATTCGATCGCAAATCCCGCATCTTCGGGAGATTCGATCGCAAATCCCGCATCTCGAATCATATCCCAATCTTGATTTGCAGCTTGTCCGGGAGTTGTCAGATAATCGCCCACAAAGATAGAATTAGCCGCGTAGAGTCCGAGGGGTTGTAAGGAACGCAAATGCACCTCCCGTCCCCCAGCAATCCGAATTTCTTGGCTGGGAAGCAAAAATCGGAACAAGCAGAGGATTCGCAAACATTGGCGGGGATTTAAGCGATTAACGTCTGCAAAGGGCGTTCCGGGGATTGGAATGAAAAAGTTGACTGGGACGCTGGTAACGCCCAAATTCCGCAACGACAGCGCTAAATCGATCGCATCATCATCCGATTCGCCCATCCCCAAAATTCCGCCGGAACAAGTGGTGATTCCGGCTGCTTTGACGTTTTCGACGGTTTCGACGCGATCGCCAAAAGTGTGAGTTGTGCAAATCTCCGTGTGGTATGATTCGGAAGTGTTGAGATTGTGATTTACGCGATCGACTCCAGCTTTAGCCAAACGGTGAGTTTGCTCCTCGCTCAACAATCCCAAACAAGCGCAAATTTTCAGGTTATAATTTGCCTTGACGGTTTCTACAGCATCCAAAACGCGATCGAAAGTAGATGCGCTAGGTTGGCGGCCAGAAATTACCAAACAAAACGTACCAGCTTTTAAATCTGCGGCGCGTTGGGCGGCATCCAGAATTTTCTCCTTAGCTAAAAGCGGATATTTTTCAATTTCCGCAGTCGAAATTTTGGACTGAGAACAATAATGGCAATCTTCAGGACAAAGGCCGCTTTGAGCGTTTAGCAAATAGTGCAATCTGACGCGGTTTCCCCAGTAGTGGCGGCGCACCCGATAAGCTGCGTTTAGTTGTTCCAGCAAAACCTCATCCGGTGCGCGCAATACGGCTAAAGATTGCTCGCGAGAAAGACATTTCCCAGCCAGCGCGTCATCAGCGAAATCGTTCCAATTGGGTAAATTCATTACTAAAAATTAAGGGTTTACAGAGTATCCAGAACCTGACGAATCACGCGATAAATCGATTCTAATTCATCAGGAGAAATGCAGTAGGGAGGCATCACGTAAAGGGTGTTTCCCAAGGGACGGAGCAAAAACCCCGCTTTGAGAAATCGCGCTTTCAATACAGGGCCAATGTTATTAAAATAACCGGAAACGCCTTCAGTTTTCACATCCATTGCTGCGATGGTTCCGCAAGTCCGAATCCGTTCGAGTTTAGGATGATCTCTCAGCCATTGATTCAGGTATTTGTGGTGCAGTTTTTCCATCCCTTCATACATATTTGGGTTTTGCTCCAAAAGCTCCAGGGATGCTACACTCACCGCACAAGCTAAAGGATTTCCGGTGTAAGAATGACCGTGATAAAAAGCTTTGTCCGATTCATCTCGCCAGAAAGCTTGATAAATATCCTCCGATGCCATTGTGACAGAAAGTGGCAAGCAGCCACCAGACAATCCCTTAGACAAACACAGGATATCCGGTGCAGTTCCAGATTTAAGCGAAGCAAACAGTTCGCCCGTGCGCCCAAAACCCGTCATCACTTCATCGTAAATCAACAATACATTATACTGGCGGGCCATTTGTGCGATCGCCCGCAAAAACTCAGGGCGGCACATCCGCATTCCAGCAGAACCTTGCACCAAAGGTTCAATAAAAATGCCCGCATAGCCCTTTCCATGCTTCAACAAAGACTCCAGTTTCTCCAAACACCGCGCCTCCTTGCTTTCCACCTCCTCATCGCCGTCAAAAGTCGCAGGAAAAGGCACAACATCGCCAGGAAACATTAAAGGTGCAAAAGGTTCCCACCACAGCGAACTTCTGCCAGCAGACATCGCGCCCACAGTATCACCGTGATAACCTCCCTCAAAACCAATAAAGCTAGTGCGGTTAGTTTCTCCCAGATTTAGCCAATATTGAAATGCCATTTTCAGAGCAACTTCAACAGCAGTCGAACCGTTATCAGAAAAGAAAATCCGCGTCAAAGAATCAGGCGTATGAGTTATCAATTTAGCAGCCAGTTTCTGCGCCGGTTCGTGAGTAAATCCCGCAAAGATTACGTGTTCTAACTTTTTGGCTTGTTCGTAAAGAGCCTCAGCCAGAACCGGATGACTGTGACCATGAATCGTCACCCACCAACTAGAAATACAGTCACGAATTTGTCGCCCATCTTCTAGTTCCAGCAGCGATCCTTTACCGCTAATTACCTTCAGCGGCGGGGGAGCAGTTTTCATTTGCGTGAAGGGCTGCCAAATTGGTGAACTCGAATAATTATCTTTCTGACTTGTCATAACTTCTGCTTCTTAGCTAATCTTAACTTGCATTCCAATAGAGCAATTATAACTCAAATATCAACTTTTTATTCCTTCTTCTTTCCTCTTCTCTTTTCTTCCTTCGCGTCCTTAGCGTCTTCGCGGTTCATTAACAAAAAAAATCTAATTTGGTGCGACGGGCGGCTGCGCTGCAACCTCTGCCGCCATATCGGGGGATTCCGGGCGATAGTTAAATTTGTCACTTAACTTTTTCTGCCAATCAGCAAATAAGTAGTCATTGCCCCTTTACCTTTGACATTAATCTTACCGCGTTTTTCAAACAAATACTTATCGCACAGCAACTTATAAGTTGAGCTGCTAACTTGAATTTTACCGGGAAGTCCCTGGGATTCCATGCGACTTGCTGTATTCACCGCATCTCCCCACAAATCGTAAATAAACTTTTTAGTGCCGATGACACCTGCGACAACAGGCCCAGTATTAATGCCAATACGGATGTTGAGAGGTTCGCCGCATTCGTCGCTGAATTTTAGAATTTCTTGCTGCATTTCGATCGCCATTTCGGCAATAGATTCTGCATGATTTTTACAGGGAAGCGGCAAACCGCCTGCTACCATATAATTGTCGCCGATCGTCTTAATTTTTTCTAAGCCGTATTTCTCGCTTAAGCAGTCGAAAGCTGAAAATATTTTGTTCAGCAATTCGACTAATTCTGCCGGAGACGTGCGGGAGGAGATTTCGGTAAAGCCGACAATATCAGCAAACAGCACCGTCACCTCGGCAAATCCGTCGGCAATATTGATCTGTCCTTGTTTTAGGCGATCGGCAATGCTTTCTGGTAAGATATTTAGCAATAAACGTTCAGATTTTTCCTGTTCGGCGCGCAATATTTCCTCAGCTTGTTTGCGTTGGGCTATTTCTTTATATACTAGACAAAACATTTGATTAAAAGCGACCATTACTTCTCCTAATTCATCATCTCGCTTGACAGAAAAAGAGTAGAAAGCTGGAGGTTCTCGATCTTTGATCAAAGCATCTCCCGCAGCTATCAAATCATCCCGCAGTCTCAAAATAGGTGCAATTACTGTGCCACCTAAAAACAGCATGGTTACAGAAGTCACAAATACTGTGATAATCACAACTAAAATTGCAATATGCCAGATAAATGCGTACAATTTTGGTTGGACAGATGAAGCATCGTGGCGAACAATTAATATGCAATTCTCTCCAAGATAAGCATCACTGAAAGCAACATCATAGCGTTTGCTATCTAGATCGTGTTTGCGTAACATCCTCTCTTTTTTGACTTGATATAAACTAATTTCTGGTGGTTCGCCAAATGTATATATTAGCTCGCCATGTAGATAAATAGATAATCCTAAGATGGTTGTAGACCTTTTAATGGCATTTTTTACTTTTGTATCCAATAAAGTGCGATCGGAGATATCTTGTTTGAGCAAAAACACTAGGGAATCAACAGTAGCGCGAGATACTTGTTCTAGTTGCATTAATAGTTCATCTTCGCGCCGAAAATAAGAGGGAACTAAAATAATTGCCTCTATTACTAGAATGCTAGCAAATACCCACAAAGCTATTTGCCTAGACAAGCGAGATTTGAAAAAATCTAAGAAGGATAGAAGGCGCGCTGACATAGAATTTACTATTGCACAAATGGCTAATTTAGGACATCGGAAAAATAAACCCAGTCAACGAAGATAAGACGGCGGTTGAAACCGCGCCTACACAAACGAAGTCCGCCTCCGCGGACTGAAGAAAGAAGATAGCGTAATTTTAACCGCCCCATCTTCAACCCGCGGAGGCGGGTTTTGTTTGTGTAGAAGCGGTTTCAACCGCCCAGTCTTCTTAATCATATAATAAACAAATTAAACCGAAACTGCGCTGACTAGCCTGCCTGCAAGCAGATAAGTATTCATATCGCCTTTGCCTTTGATGTGGATAATTCCTCTGTCTTCAAACCGATACTTATTTTGTAAGATATCGTAAGTTGATTGTGTGACTTGAATCGCGCCTGCAATCCCGTGGGATTCCATGCGGGCTGCTGTATTGACGGCATCGCCCCAGAGGTCGTAAATGAATTTTTTAGTGCCAATAACCCCCGCAATTGCAGGCCCGGTATTGATGCCGATGCGAATGTTAATTCCTGCATGATGTTTGGCATTAAATTTTGCTAATTCCTCCTGCATATCTAAAGCCATTTCCGCAATGCTTTCCGCGTGGTTGGTGCTGGGATTTGGCAAACCTCCCACTACCATGTAAGCATCTCCAATTGTTTTGATTTTTTCCAACCCATACCTTTCCGTTAAACCATCGAAGGCTGAAAAAATTTCGTTGAGGAACTTGAGCAATTCTTCGGGAGATATTTGTGCTGAAAGCACGGTAAAGCCTACGATATCCGCAAACAAAATCGTGACTTCTGCGAAGCCGTCAGCAATACTGCTTTGACCGTCTTTTAGCTTGGCAGCAATGGATTCGGGTAAAATATTGAGCAGCAGGCGATCGCACTTTTCCTGTTCTTTGACCAATTCTACATTAGTTTCTTGCAATTGTGCCGTGCGTTCCTTGACCCGCTGTTCTAATTGTTTAGCATTTTGGCGCAACCTGCTGATAGATAAAGTTAATCCTGTCACCCCTAAAACGGAAAGTCCTACTAACAGTAAAAACAGGTTTTTCAGTTCGCTACGAGTATTTTGAGTGATTGTATCGAGAGGTTGAGTAATTTCTAAGATCCCCCGCACATCTCCCACTTTCCAATCAGTTTTAGGACTGTCACGGTGAGTATTATGACAGTTAACGCAGCTAGAAGTTAGAATATCCGCCTCGGCATATCGAAAGGCTGGTTTGCCGCGAAATTTCTCACTGCGAAAAAATTTTTTGGTCGGATTTTTTGTCAAATAGGTAATAGCTTGCCGTTCAAAATCGTCTCGGGCTCCGCCTTCTTTTCTTCGCCAGGGAAACGGGTAGTTGCTGTAGAGACGAAGTGATACTTCGGGATTTTTGTTAGTAATCTGGTTGCCTAGTTCTATTAAGAAAGTGGCCGGTACGGGAACTGTTACTTTTGTCGGGTTGTAGTCATGGGTAAAGTTAATCGCTTTAGCAGTGTTGAGAGGATTGACAACATCCGAACTGTAAAGGGTGCGGGCTTCTTTAACAGCTTGGGCATAGAGGGTGGCATTTTGGAGGGCTTGCGATTCGATTAGGGTGGAGGAAAGACGAGACATATTTGCCATCGCGACTCCTACACCTACACAAAATAAAATTGTCACCGCAAGCAGAATTCGCTTGTAAATTAGTTGGCTGATGGCAGCCCGAATTCTAGAAATCAACTGGCGCATGGTATCCTCAAGCGTGAGGTTTAATCTTGATTGGAATTTATGCACTACTAACATAACACTGCTTGTTCAGACTGTTTTGCTGGCGTCCGGGGTAAAGCAAGACTCTCTGAGTGCAACCGAGGGTTAATTATTGTTCACCGCGAGTGTTTCGCTTATCCGTAAGAATACGCATAACTTGATAGTGGTTTTCTGTGGAGTGACGTACAGATGATCGAGTAAGGACACGGCACTGCCGTGTCCCTAGTTCACGCATTTTTTGTTCTATCTCGGTTAGGATAGCAATTGTAGTCTATGGTTGGCGATCGTGAATTCTGACTCTACTGTCTCACCTACTAACAAGGAAATTTTTCCGGGAGAAGTTTTCGTCAATACTGCCGATTTTGATACCGGCATTCGGCGACTTTTACCTAAATATGACGAAATGCTGGATGTATTAGCCGACTGCATTGCTAACACAAACCACCGCATTTTAGAACTCGGCTGCGGTACGGGGGAACTCACTTTAAAAGTTCTCCAACGCTACCCGTCTGCGGAAATAGTTGCTGTCGATTACTCGCCGCGAATGCTTGATTTTGCCCGCGCCAAAATAGAGTCGGCAGGATACGCAGCGCGGTGGACTGGAATAGAAATGGATTTTGGAGAATGGGCTAACAATCCAAATTTCTCAGGCTTGGGCGATAAATTCAATGCTTGCATTTCATCTCTGGCAATTCACCATCTTGAGGATGACATGAAGTTGAAATTGTTTGAACGCATTCGCCAAAGTTTAAATGCTGGTGGCTGTTTTTGGAATGCCGATCCTCTTTTAGCAGAATCAGCAGCAATGAAAGATATTTATCAAGCGGCGCGAGAAGATTGGGCGCTAAATCAGGGGGAAACTTTAGCACAAATTCGCGCAAATGTGGGGAAGAGTGTCTCTTACGGATATTCTAGTCCCGATCGCCTAGCTACACTTTCGGCACAGTTGGAAATGCTGGTAAAAGCTAGATTTGACACTGTTGCAGTGCCTTGGAAATACTACGGGATGGCGGTGTTTGGGGGATTGGTTAATTGAAAAAAGTAGTCTGGGAGGCAGAACTTCTATATTTAGGGTGCGCCTGGACGCACCTTACTACTTAAAGAAAGATTGCAGTTAGTATTTTATGTTAGTAAGTTCTGCTTGAGAAAATATATAATACTGCCAGCATGGAGAAAAAAAAATGACTGCAACTGCGATTCAAAGTATTGACTGGGATGCTTTTTCTTCGGAACTCTCGGGAATCGAAATAATTAGCGATCGCGCGCAAGTTGTCAAGCTATCTCAAGACTATTATCACTTCAGTCCAGTTTTGCAACCTCTCTTAAGTGATAAAACAGGAGATTTAGTAGTTCGTCCTGCCAGCGAAGCGGAAGTTTTGCGGATTGCAGCAGCCTGCGTCAAATCCAAAATTCCGCTAACTGTCAGAGGTGCAGGAACGGGCAATTACGGGCAGTGCATTCCCCTCAAGGGCGGCGTCATTTTAGATACCAGCAAAATGAACAGTATCCGCTGGATAAAACCGGGTTTAGCTTGCGTAGAACCGGGGGTGAAAATGTCGGTTTTCGACAAACAAGCGCCAAAAACTGGTTGGGAATTGCGGATGGTTCCCTCAACCTATCGCACCGCAACGATTGGCGGATTTATCGGCGGCGGTAGCGGGGGAATTGGTTCGATAACTTACGGGCAATTGCGCGATCGGGGAAATCTTCATGCGGTGCGAGTAGTTACAATGGAAGATGAGCCGCGCGTTATGGAATTGCGCGGCGATGAAGTGCAGAAAGTCAATCATGCTTACGGCACAAATGGGATTATTACTGAGTTAGAAATTCCCCTCGCCCCTGCTTATCCTTGGGCGGAAATCATCGTCGCTTTTGACGATTTTATGACATCGGCAAACTTCGGTCAAGCTTTGGGCGATGCTGATGGAATTATCAAAAAACTAATTTGTGTTTGTGCTTGGCCAATTCCTGCTTATTTTGCGGCTTTCCGCGATGCAATTCCTGAAGGTAAGCACTGCGCTTTGTTAATGGTAGCTGAATCTTGTCTGGAACCGCTGCAAGATTTGGTGCGCGAATATGGCGGGACAATTTGCTATCAAAAAACCGCGCAAGCAGCGAGCAAAGGTGCGGCAATTGCTGAATATACTTGGAATCATACCACTCTGCACGCTCGCAGCGCTGACCATTCTCTGACTTATTTACAAACGCTTTTTCCCGCAGATAAAGGTTTGAAATTAATTGAGGAACTGTATCATTATTATGGGGATGAGGTGATGATGCACTTGGAGTTTTTGCGGATGAACGGCAGGGCGATCGCGGCTGCTTTGCAAATAGTTCGCTACACTACGGAATCACGGCTCAATGAAATTATTCGCTATCATGAAGAGCAAGGCGCACTGATTGCTAATCCTCACACTTATATATTGGAAGATGGAGGGATGAAAAGTATTAATGTGGAACAGTTGCAGTTTAAAGAGTTGGTCGATCCTTACGGTTTGCTGAATCCGGGTAAAATGCGGGCGTGGTTGGAACGGGATTAAGTTTTTAGATAAGATTCGGCGGTTGAAACCGCTGCTAGACAAACAAAGTCCGCCTTCGCGGACTAAGAAATAAACGGGGTATTTAAGGATTAAGATTCGGCGATTGAAACCGCTGCTAGACAAACAAAGTCCGCCTCCGCGGACTAAGAAATAAACGGGGTATTTAAGGATTAAGATTCGGCGATTGAAATCGCTTCTATACAAACGATGTCCGCCTCCGCGGACTAAGAAATCAATAAACAGGACTTGTAAATTTAAGGGACGGGGGCGATAATTTCTGTAGGTGCGATCGCCCCTTCAGAAGGTACAGCTTGCTTTTCCAGTAGTTGGCGCTGTTTGTTCCGAAATTCTGCGGCCGCATCGTTCAAATTTTGGCGCTGTTCGGTATTAAATTCTTCCATGCTGCGGCCGCCTCCCAATCTGGATCTGTGGATTAAGTCAAATATTCCGCTACCGCTGCTGCGGCCGGAAAAAGGGTCGGTGTTGTCTTGAGTTTGAAAGTCTTGCAGCGGTTGGGCATTATTATTGTTTAAACCGCTGGCTTGAGCGAAGCTTGCTTGAGGCGAGAACAGAGCACAGGTGGCGATCGCGCTGGCGGCAATTTGAATCATCAATTTACTTGATTTAGAAGTTTTGCTGTTCATGATTTATTAGTTCTACTTTCAAAAAAACAATTGCTAAGAAGACCGGGCGGTTGAAACCGCGTCTACACAGACAAAACCCGCCTCCGCGGGTTGAAGAAGACCGGGCAGTTGAAATTACGTTATTTTCTTTACACCGTGGAGGCGGACATCGTTTGACTTTCTGGCGGTTGAAACCGCCGTCTGCATCTAAGCAAACCGTCGTCGTAGCAGTGGTTGAATGCTCAGCAGCGCCACCAAATCAAACACTAGCAGCACCAATAGCGATCCTCCAAAGGTAACTGTACCCCAAGGAGCTTGCATCACAACGCTAGCTAGCGACCAATCGCTGTGCAGGTACAGGTAGCGGATGGGTTCGATCGCATAACTGAGCGGATTGAGTGTTACGACAACTTGCAGCCAGTGTGGCATAAACGACAGCGGCGCAAGAGCTGTACTCGCAAACAATAGCGGTAAGTTGGTAACAAAAATCACTGCGATTAATTCTACGTGGCCGGGGAGGGCGAAGGCTAAACCGAGACTCAAACCGGTGACTCCCAAAACTAATAGTAGGACAATCAGGGCGATCGCACCTAGTCCGGCAATTCCAGGTAATCCAGAACCCAAAAATGCTCCAGCCGTGACAATTGCGCCTGTTTGGATAAAGCTGAGGGTGACGATGAAAATAGCGGAAGCTAGGACAATCGAAAATCTCGAAGCCAGGGGCGCGACTAATAAGCGGTTGAGAAATCCGAATTCGCGATCGAACATAATCGGTAAACCGGCATTCAGCGCGCCTGCAAATGCAGTAAACACGATCACACCGGCGCCGAGAAATTGTCCGTAATTCTGGCTTTCGCCGAACAAGCCGGCGGGTGCATTTTTAAACAGAGCTCCGAATAAAACCAACCACATCAGCGGCTGAATGATTCCTGCAACTAGCGTCGAGGGGCGGCGCTGTAGTTGAATAAACAGGCGCTTGGTTAGGGCGAGTGTTTCTTGTATAAAGTCGGCCAGCAGGGAACTGTTGGGGGGTGTAACAGCCGTTAAGGGCGATCGTTGCTGGTTGAGGTTGTTGGGGGATGTGACAGTACCGCTCATAATTGCTTGCGCTGATTTTGATTAAATCTAACTCTCTTTACAGTAGCAAGTCTGGAGGTATTGGTGGTGTTGGGCGGGCGATCGGGCTTTGTGTAGGGTTTTGGTAAACTGAATGTCCTGTTACCTGTCTAATTAGTTGATGAGTGGCATTAACCGCGAACTAACACCAGACGCTAGAAGTAGTTTATTTGACAACATCTTCCCGGTACGTCACAGGTGGAACGACTGCTAAGGAAAGAGGGAAAAGCTCATGTTTTCAATGACAGAGCTACACTAGATGCAGTGACGGAGGCTATTATAGAGAGAGGATATTTGACAGGAGTTGAGGATGAAACCGATGACTACGAACGTTATGGACTCTACTTTGACGATCCGATCGGCTATCAAGTTAGATCAGATGGTAGTAGTATTCCCCTTTATTACGCTGAAATAAAAATTATCAAAGGAACAGATAAATATCATGTTATCCCACGCACCAG
Organism: Microcoleus sp. MP8IB2.171; assembly: GCA_030248405.1. Classification (GTDB taxonomy): domain Bacteria; phylum Cyanobacteriota; class Cyanobacteriia; order Cyanobacteriales; family Microcoleaceae; genus Microcoleus. The sequence continues at coordinate 1,525 of JARCMA010000217.1, read as the reverse complement.
ACCTCGCCGAACAAATTAATGATTGGGAATTTATCGAATTGTGGGTAGATCCGATTATTTTTCCCCCTCGTATTGTGATGTTAGTGAGTGGAGAGAATGGAGGTTTTTGTATTTATGACCCATCAGCAAACTATAAGTCTCTGTTTTTAAGTTCCAGCTATGATGAGGCTCATTCATGGCTTTTGGAAGATGAGTATGAGCGCTACGATGGTCGGCTTTTATCGGAGGAAATTGCTTGAATGTTTCAGAGGATATATTGTGGTAAAATCAAGTATAAGCTCTCATTAACGCTACTGGATATGCTACATTGAGTAGGAAGAATTTGGCAAAAAAATGTCTTGTACTTTCACGGCAATTGTTTATTGGGAAGAGGATGTTTATGTAGCCGAGTGTCCTGAAGTGGGAACGGCTAGCCAAGGAGAAACGATCGAAGAGGCGATCGCGAATCTCAAGGAAGCAACGGAACTTTATTTAGAAGAATTCCCTCTGCCTAAAACTTCCCCCCGTCTGCTAACTACATTTGAGGTATTGAGTGCCTAAACTACCACTCCTTCTGTAGTGCAGAAGCCATCCGCGCTTTGGAACGCTTAGGCTTTATTCAAGTACGGCAGCGAGGCAGTCATGCTATTTTGAAGAAACAACTACCGATCGATGATGAGTCGAATCCTCAAGGTGCGATCGAGATTGGCTGTGTAGTACCAGTGCAGCGCAAAACTTTAGCAGTTGGAACCCTCAAAAGTATTCTAAATCAGGCTGGGATTTCTGTTGAAGATTTTTTGAGGAATCTTTAGATATATTGAAAGAGCGATTCCCTGCGGGATAGTTCGGCTAAACAATGGAGGATAAAGCTATGTCATCAAGTGCGATCGCCACTTTGGTCAAAATCATGGAATCTCTGCCACCAACTGTGCAAGATATAGTTGTTGAACACTTGCAAGAATACATTCGGAAATTTAATATTACTGTTGCTGTGAGTCCCGACGGTAAGCTGGAAATTCCGGCTGAGATTGAAAGTCAACTGAAATCGGGCGATAAATATACAGTTACAGTTACAGCAAATAGTATTGTTTTTCAGAAGTTGAAAGCAGGTTTTGATTGGGAAGAGTTGCGGCGACGTAGAGACTCATTACCACCCGATCCCAATCCGATGTCAATCGAGGAGATTTGTGAAATTGTCCGAGAAGTTCGCCGCGAAAAACAGTCTGAAAGAGAGTCACAGCTATTAGAACCACTGGATCAGTGTCAGACACAAATACAGTCTGATACTCAAGTTCTAGAAATACCTTCAGTTGCTCAATACCCCAGCCGTCGCGAGTTTATAAAATTGCCCATTGAAGAGAGACGGCGCATTTTAGCAGAACAGGCTGAGGTGATGTTAAGTCATTACCAGGATGATAGAGAATGGCAAGAATTACAGACAGGAGACTTAATTGACTACTAATTCTCTGTTTCCCAAACGTGGTGATGTTTGGCTTGCTAATTTTGACCCGACAGTGGGGGCGGAAATTAAAAAAATTCGTCCGGC
>JARCMA010000216.1 GCA_030248405.1 Microcoleus sp. MP8IB2.171 | reverse complement strand
TTACCGATCGCATTTCCTACAGCTCTAGCAGCAGTTGGGCGTGCTACCATTTGAGCTATAGTCTGATAGGTCGCGATCGTACCAAATGGCAATTTCAAAAGTGCTCGCCAAACTTGAATCTGAAAGTTAGTGCCTTTTACCAAAAGCGTTAGTGGTTTTTGCTCGCTGAGAGTTTCCGAATTGAAAATCAGGTCACGCAATGATTGAGTGGCTTGCTCATCACGAATGATTTCAGCGTTTTTCCAGGTCAAGTGCAGTCTTTGTGCGGCGGTTTGTTCGTCTGTTGTCTCCAAGAAATAAAGATTACAAATACCACGGGTAGTTGTCGCGATTAGAGATGTGCCAAAGGGGGTATCATGAATACCATAGCGAATTTGTAAACCTGCTCCGCCTGCTTTGAACTCCCCTGGTGACATTGCTTCCAAGGTGACAAATAAATCGTGTAATCGTCCCGGACTCGATAGCCTCACGTCCAATGTTAGGTCGAGAAGGCTTTTAGTCTGAGTAATTTTTGACTTGGCATATTCAACTGTCAGATATTGCAAAAACCGCTTGGGGCTAATGCCGGCCCATTGAGTAAATAGCCGTTGAAAATGATATTCACTAAGTCCTATGTGCTGGGCCACAGTTGCCAGATTGGGCTGGTTTAGGTGGTTTTGTCGCATAAAGGCGATCGCCCGAGCAATCCGGTGATAATCTTCGCTAGCATAGACACTCGCATTCTGCATCGAAATCATCTAGTCTAAATCAAGGGAATTTTGATGTTTCCTTACTTTAGCCATAGAGTAGGCTCAAAGCCACCCGTTTCTTGCGGTGAATGCAGTCAGTCGATTTTAGATTTTAGATTAAAGAATTGAAGAAAGCGACCTCACTGCTAAACCCGGGGGCTTGCGATGAGGATTCAAAGCTTTTTTCTCGCTCCACGGATGCCTCGGGCGACTTGTAACCAAATTTCTTGATTGTCAGTCAATTAACCGAACTTTCGCCCTCACCCACCGCGCAACTGCTGCACCAAGTGAACTAATTCAGGTAAAATTAGCTTTTCCACAGCTAGTTTCACGCCATTGCTAGAGCCCGGAAGAGAAAAGACTAACTTGCCTTGATACACGCCTGCAACTGCGCGAGAGGCGATCGCCCTGGAACCAATTTCTTGATAGCTCAAAAACCGAAATATCTCACCAAATCCTGGTAAAATCCTGTCTAGCAAACTCTCCATCACATCATAGGTCGTATCTCGGGGAGCGATGCCCGTGCCGCCGTTAAAAATGATTGCATCCACATCTTCACGCTGGGAAAAAGCCTGCATTTGCAATACAATTTTGGCCGCATCATCTTTAACAACAGTGTAAGCTACCACAGAGTGACCCGCATCTTTTAGCAGCTTCTTAGTTAACAAGCCACTATTGTCTGTTTCAGCCGAGCGCGTGTCGCTAACAGTAATGATAGCGCAATTTACGGTTATTTTAGATAAGTCGGGGTGAGGAATTTGCGTCATATAACAGATGTTGAAGGAAAAAGGAAGAAGCAAGAAGTAAGAGGGTATCAGGAAAAGGGAAGAGGGAATAAGTCATTAGTTAGTTGTGATTTGTTCGTTGTTAGTTATTCATTATCAAATAACTAATAACCAATAACCAATAACCAATAACCAATGCCCCATACCCCATGCCCATGCCCCATGCCCTATTCCCCATCAATTATGCCTTGCTAAATCCTAAGCCGTTTGCTTCCGAGTATCGTTCCATAAAACGCATAAATCGATCCCATTCTTCGGGACTTCTCATTAGATAAAGAGCTTCCAAACCCGCAGGCTGACCGTTGATGAACTTAGCCTTAACCTCGCGAGTGAGGAGTTCGCCTTCTTCGTCGATCATGTACATTCCAGTAATGTCTTCGGTACTGGTGCTGCTGAGAGCTTTGGGATTTTCAAAGATAAACGTGGCAGTGCCTTGAGCTCCCGTTTGAGAACGGGTTAGGCGCACTTCGGGCACAGCATCTTCGTCTATACCCCGAGAGAATTGAATTTTAGCCATAATCTGACACTCGAACCTTAAGGATTGCTTAATTTCTTAATGTTTAATCATAAAACGATTCGGGTACTCGCAAATCAAGACTTGGGAGAGTGGGAGTGGGTGAGAGTGGGTGAGAGTGAGGCAATCGGAGACAAGGGCGAGAGGATATGGGTTGGTTCTTTGTACCCCAAGTTATCCTCTCCCTTGTCTCCTAATTCCCTCAGACGATGTAGGGAGAGTTAATGGGCTCGGCCCGCTTTGTGGCTACCAGAGTTTGGTAGATAAGGGCGGATATCTCGCCACGGGTGATGTCGTGGGCGGGGGCAAGCTTTTCGCGCGCGGGATAGTTGACCACGATTTTGCGCTCTGTGGCGGTTGCTATCTCGTCGGTGGCAAAACTGGGAATCTGAGCTCGATCGACATAAACGCTCAAAGAATTGGGGTTGCCGCCCGCCAACTGCAAGCCGTTTACCAAAGATACGATCGCCTGAGTTCTAGTCAAATTCTGCTCCGGGCGAAACGTGCTGTCTGGATATCCAGCCAAAAAGCCAGCTCGATTAGCTTGGTCGATCGCTCCCTTGGCCCAAAAATCCGCCGCCACATCCTTAAAAACCGTCGCCTCACGGCGCGGCACCAATTCAAACGCCTTCGCCAACATAGCCGCATACTGAGCTCTAGTTACAATCTCGTAAGGTTGAAAAGTGCCGTTGGGAAACCCGCTAACAATATTCATCTTTGCCAAGCGATCGATAAAATCCTTAGCCCAATGCGTGCTGATGTCGCTGAACTTTAGCCCGCCAGGAGTCGGAGTTGGCGTCACATTGCCCAAATCAAATAAACCTTTCACCCGCGAAGAATTGAGTTGATTTCCCACCGCAAAAATCTTAACTTCAGTCGCATTTTGCAAGTCAAATTCGCCGTTATTCTGAAAGATATTGCCACCCAAATCTTGAGCATTACCCATATCTGGCAGCGACTTCCCCACCGCAGTCAAACCGTCTTCCGTATTTTTTTCGATGCGATTATTGCGTAAAATTGGCTGAGATTCCCCCGCTAAAACTATACCGGAGCGATTTTCCAAAATTTGGTTATCAGCAATCAAAGGAGCCGACTGAGCTTGCAGAGAGATGCCCAAAACCGTCTTTTGAAAAATATTGCGCCGTATTACTCCTTTAGCAGTTCCCGCCATAATCACCCCAGCCGCAGAGTTTGCCACAAATATGTTGTCGAGAATCGCAGGATTAGCGGTTCCCGTGGCAAAAACGCCTTCGCGCTTGCAAAGTGTGAAAGTGCAGTTAGCCACAGTCGGAGAAGTTGACTCAATCCAGACTCCCGTGCCACGACTATCGAGATTGGTGACAGTTACTCCGCGCAATTCCGAATTAGTTGCTAGCAGTATTGTGATATTTTGGCCCGCAGCGGTGGGACTGACAAATTTGCCACTTCCTTGAATTAGAGTGCCTCTACCTTTGTTAGTTTCATTGCCAATAACTTTTACTCCCGAGGGAATTTCCAAGGGGAATTTTTCGCCACTAGCAGTGCTGTAAGTTGCCGGTGCTAACTGAATCGTAGTTCCCGATGCAGCGCGACCGATGATCGCGCGGGCTATAGTTTTGAATGGGGATGATTGGCTGCCGACTGCGGAATCGCTGCCTGTTTGCGGGTTGACGTAAAGTGTTGTCATGTTTTTGCCCAAGAGATAATTGGCGATCGAGCTTTTGTGCAATTTTCATTGTCTGCGAACTTGACCCCGGATCTATATTCCAATACGGTTCACTTAACATATTTATGCCCCGGAGATCCCCCTAAATCCCCCTTAAGAAGGGGGACTTTGAGGGCATTCTTGTCCCCCCCTTTTTTA
>JARCMA010000215.1 GCA_030248405.1 Microcoleus sp. MP8IB2.171 | reverse complement strand
ATCACATCATAGAATCCAAAATGCAAGCCGACGGCACCCAGCGCTGTCTGGATACAAATAAAATACCTTTACACGACAATTCCGGCAATGTTGTCGGCATTTTGTCTACGTTTGAAGACATCACCGATAGGCTTTCCCTAGCAGCTAAAGTCCGTGCCAGCGAGGAACTATTTCGCACAATTTTTGAAGATGCACCAATCGCTATTTACTTAGCTAATTTAGATGATAACAAGTTAGTGAGAGTCAATAAAACTTATTGCGAAATGCTGGGATATACCATAGCAGAATTGCTCGCCAAAACATTTATAGAACTTGGGCATCCCGACGATTCTCCAAAAAATATCCAAGTTGCTGATTCTCTTGAGCGGGGAGAAATTACTCACTATCAAATCGAACTCCGCCAGATTACCGCTACAGGTAAAATTGTTTGGGTAAATGTGACAGCTACTTTAATTCGAGACGGCGAAGGAAAACCTATTTACAACTTAGGGATGATTGAAAATATAACGAACCGCAAAATTTCCGCCGCCGCACTCCAAGCTTCCGAATCTCAATTAAGAAAACAAGCCGCCCAATTGCAAGAAGCCTACGAACAGCTACAAAACGCTCAAATCCAATTAGTTCAATCCGAAAAGATGTCGAGTCTCGGTCAGATGGTGGCTGGCATCGCCCACGAAATCAACAATCCAGCAACTTTTATTAACGGCAATATTTCTCATACATACAACTATTTTCATGATTTAATAGAACTCTTAAGTCTCTACCAGGAATGCTACCCGTCCCCAGTGCCTCTGATTGCTGAAAAAGTTAAGGACTTAGAGTTGGATTTTCTGAAGGAAGATTTGCCAAAAATGCTAAATTCCATGAGAGTAGGAATAGAAAGAATCAGTAATATTGTGTTGTCGCTGCGGAACTTTTCGCGACTGGATGAATCAGAAATGAAGTTGGTAGACGTTCATGAAGGAATTGACAGTACACTGTTAATATTGCAGCACAGATTGCATCAGGCAAGTATAAAAAGCGGAATTGAAATTATTAAAGAATACGGAAAAATATCCAAGATTTACTGTTGTGCGGGTCAGTTAAACCAGGTATTTCTAAATATTATCAGCAATGCGATCGACGCTCTAGAAAACCAACCGGAACCTCGGACGATCGTGATTCGCACCCTCATGAAAAAAGCTGGGTTGAAAAGCCACAGTAAAAACCAGCTCAGTGATTGCGATCGCATTGTAATTTGCATCGCCGACAGTGGCCCGGGAATGAGCGAAGAGGTTCGCAAGCGGCTATTTGACCCCTTCTTCACCACCAAGCCCGTAGGGGCTGGAACTGGCTTAGGATTATCCATCAGCCATCAGATTGTGGTAGAAAAACATAAGGGAAGCCTGCGGTGCATCTGTGCGCCCGGACAGGGAGCGGAATTCTGGATTGAAATCCCCTGCTGAGCGATCGTCCATTAATTTAAAAGTTTCAATATCTAACTTTTAATTCCCAATTGCCGTCGGTGCTTGAGTTATCAGCGTTTTGAATTAACCGCACTCAGAGGCCGGAACAAATCGCACTCAGCGGTGTGCTAATCTGCTGCCCTTATTCGCTAGGCAATTATGCTGAAAAAACTACCTTTATCCAGGTCTCGCTATATGCCAGCCGGGTTGACGCTGGCTTTGGGTGTCGGGCTGTCGATCCTGGCATTCGCCTTGGTTTGGGACTGGGAAGACAAGCGCCGCGACTACGAAATGCAGCGCCGCATCGACGATATTTCGATCGGCATCGAACGCCAGCTCAACTCCGACTTAGATACTGTTCTCGCCCTCAGCGACTACATGAAAGCCTTCAGCGTCGTCGAGCGTTCCTCTTTTGCCCGGTTTGTCGCCCGTCCCCTATCCGTCCACCCCAGCCTGCAACTCCTGGCTTGGGCCCCCCGCGTCCCCAATTCCGAGCGGCGCAACTACGAAACCAAAGCTAGAACCGAAACAGATCCCAGCTTCGAGATTACAGAGCGCGGCCCGCGAGGAGAACTCCGCAAGGCCCTCCAGCGTTCCGAATACTTCCCGGCTTTCTACGTCGAACCACCAGCCGGAAACGAGACAGTATTAGGCTTTGACCTCGCCTCCCACCCAGAAATCCGCGTCGCGATCGATCAAGGGCGCGATACAGGAGAAATGATTGTCACGAACTACGGCGGCCTAACTCAGGGCAATTCCCCGGAACTAGGTCTTTTGGCCATTGTTCCTATTTACGAAAACAGCAGTAAACCGACTACCCTGGAATCCCGTCGCCAACTGCTACAAGGATTTGTTCTGGGCGTATTTCGAGGCAAAGATATTTTCCAAACCTCTTTAAAAGGACGCAATACCGACTACCTCAATATTTATCTCGCCAGCGAGGCTCCAGACAAGCAAGAAGCAGGGTCGCTGTTACCGAAAACGGGGAACCCAGTTCTCAAAAATCTCCCTGGTAACGGACGAATTCAGCAATTTGCGGTGCTGTTCCAATCCGCCAGCCAACAAGTGCTTCCAGCATCAGCCGCTGCGGAACGAGCCCTCAGGCCCAACTGCCCGATTCTTGACAATCCAGGCCCGAACTATACAGCTTGCAGAAGGCGGCTGAAAATTAGCGGCCGCCAGTGGTCTATGTACGTGTCGGCAACGCCGGAAATTCGCAGGATTCGCAAGCACTGGCGCTCTTGGGGAACTCTGACGATGGGGATGCTGTGGACTCTGATTCCGGTGACATATATGCTGACATCTTTGAGCCGCACGGCCCAAATCGAAAAGCTAGCCGGAGAAAGAATTCGCCAAGCCGAACAGTTGCAGGCTGCTTACCTACAGTTGGAACTCGAACAAGCTAAATCTGAGCAATTGCTGCTGAACGTTTTGCCGGCTGCGATCGCCCTGCGTTTGAAGGACAATGAACACAATATCGCCGAAAGTTTTGCGGAAGTAACTGTGATGTTTGCCGACATTGTGGGGTTTACAGAGCTTTCGTCGAGAATTTCAGCGACGGCAGTGGTGGAAGTTCTCAACGATATTTTTTCGGCTTTTGACCATTTGGCCGATCGTCACGGTTTGGAGAAAATTAAGACGATTGGTGACGCTTACATGGTTGTCGGCGGTTTGCCTACGCCACGAGAGGATCATGCCGAGGCGGTTGCGAATATGGCGATCGATATGTTGCACGAAATTAGGCTCCTCAGTTTAGAACATTCGGAACCTTTCAGCATTCGGATCGGGATTTGCAGTGGCCCTGTCGTTGCCGGCGTTATCGGCTTAAAAAAGTTTATTTACGACCTCTGGGGCGACACAGTAAATATTGCTTCGCGCATGGAATCCCACGGGATTACCGGCTGCATTCAAGTCACCGCCGAAACCTACGAAATATTAAAAGATAAATACACATTTCAGAAGCGCGGCGCCATTCAAATTAAGGGCAAGGGATACATGATTACTTATTTGCTGACTGGGAAAAAAGAGTATTGACACCGCCCGCAAACGGATACAAGCCTCCGATTCCCCGATCGACTAAGACTTTCGATCGCCAAGCTAAAATATGATAAGTTCAAGGTATTCTGTCACGCCTGCACCAAATGAGGAAAAACCATGACGACGCTGCTAATTCAAACCGAAAGCATCCCACTGACGGTCAATTTCCCTGCGATCGAATCGATGACTGTTGAACAGTTCTATGAATTCTGTCTAGTTAATCGCGATTTGAGAATTGAGCGTACAGCCAGTGGAGAAGTTATCATTATGCCACCAGCCTTTTCAGATACAGGGAACCGCAACATTAAAATAGCTCAGCAACTTGCGAACTGGGCAGAAGAAGATGGTACCGGTGAAGCGTTTGACTCCAGTGCAGGCTTTACCTTGCCCAATGGAGCAACCCGCTCCCCCGATGTCTCATGGATTAAACTAGAGCGTTGGAATGCCTTAACTGAAGCACAAAAAGCCTCATTCGCCCCGATTTGTCCAGACTTTGTGATCGAATTGCGGTCTTCTAGTGACACTCTCAAGGGATTGCAAAAAAAGATGCAAGAATATATTGACAACGGTGTATCGATCGGCTTTTTGATCGATCGCAAAAATAGAAAAGTATACATCTACCGTCCCGATCGCGAACCTGAAATCTTAGATAATCCTGAAACAGTGAGCGCAGATCCAGAGTTACCGGGATTTGTCTTGCGGATGGCAAAAATCTGGTGATTTAGATCGTTACACCATACTCAAAGACATCAATTCATCGGTCATTTCAAAATTCGCCGTCACACTTTGCACATCATCCAAATCTTCCAGTGCATCCATTAACTTAAGGAGCGATAGAGCTTTTTCAGGAGTGTCTATTTCCACTGTATTGCTCGGAATCCAGCGATTTTCCGACTGCAAAACTGCAAAACTTTTTTGTTTCAAATGACACTCCCCGCTCTTTCATAGACTGGGATTCTTGGTTCATAGATCCCTTATTTTTTAGCTCGAATCACTAAATCAATTAACTGTTCTCGTCCCCAGAGTTGTACCCCATTCGCTTGAGCCAGTTTATGAGCATTTGATGTAAACTT
>JARCMA010000214.1 GCA_030248405.1 Microcoleus sp. MP8IB2.171 | reverse complement strand
TACATTACCCGTGATATCAGTGCCGATGAGGTTGCCGACAACTCGATTTTGATTGGCAGTTGGGCCGTTAATCAAAATTCCGCTACCGATGCCCACATTGCCAGAAATCAGGTTGTCCTGAATCAAGTTTTCAGGTGCATTGCGGATGCTGATGCCACTGGTGTTGGCGATCGCAACAGTACCAGTAACATCAGTGCCAATACGGTTGCCGATTACTTGGTTGTTGCGCGCAGCGATGCCGGAAATATCGATGCCAAACCCGAAATCAGAATTGTTGTTGCCAGAGATTAAGTTGTTCTCGATCCGATTATCTGGAACGCCATCAATCAAGATCCCTCGGGCGTTGCCCCGATCGACCGTACCCGCGAGATCCGTGCCGATGTGGTTGCTGAGGATCTCGTTGCCGCCATTGGTTTGCAAGCGGATGCCTTCCAAGCTAATAAATCTGTTGATCGCTAAACCTTGCACGGTACTGTTCCCAGCAGTGATATTAAGTCCGGCAATCCCTATTCCAGCGAGGTTGCCGCTGATTTCCACCAGTGGCAAACCGTTATAGCCCGCGCCGCCTTGACTCCAGCCATCGAGGACAACTCGATCGGAGATCGTCGGCAGTGCGGATAAAGGCTGAATTAATTGCTGAGAACCGATCGCCCCGATATTAAACGCGATCGTGTCGCGATCGGCACCAGTACCGACAGTACCGTTAATTTGCGCTTGTTCTGCCACTGTCAAAGCAGCAAAATTCAGAGTACCATTAGCAACCAGAATTGCCTCTCTGAGCGAGATGACGGCATTCCTGGTATTCAAGTCATCTGTGCTATTAACGGTAATGGTAGCAGCCATAATTTTTCTCCTGATACCCTGGTGTTTGCGAGGTTTGGCTTTGGTTAGTGCGATCTGGTTTCTGTAATTGCGATCGACAATCAACTTGCTTCAAAACCAGCTTATTTTCTAATAATAAAATCGACTAGGGGAATAAAATCAGGTATTTCAGCAATGATTTACAGTAAAAACTCAGATTAAATCAGTTAAAATAGGGAAAAGTCAGGGTCATCCCAAACCCGGCTTAAATACCCATTTATTCTTTAGTCTGCGGAGGCAGACTTTGTTTGTGTAGACGCGGTTTCAACCGCCGAATCATAAATTTTTCCATTCAGGAACAATATATCTCTGGCAAGAGTCTGCATACTTACGTATATACGTACTCACGGCCGATCCCATGAACTCAGAATTAGAATTCTCTTGGAGCAAAACCAAAGAATCTGCCGATCGCATTTTTGCTCAAAACACGGGCAAATACCTCAGCGATATCGAAATGAAAGTCCTTCAAGGTTCTTGGGAGGGCAAAAGTTACGATGAAATCGCCAAAACTTACGGCTACAGTGCTGAATACCTTAACAAAGATGTCGGTAACAAATTGTGGCACAAGCTTTCTGAAGCTTTGGGAGAAAGAATTACTAAGAAAAATTTCAAAGAAGCGCTGAGGAGAGCTTATGAAGCAGAACCAAGTCAATCTCTGCACAGAAACCTGCCTTTACCAACATTAGCCGCGGCAATATTGCAATTTCCCGAAGGTTCAGTAGCATTAGATTCACCTTTTTATATAGAGCGTTCCAGCATCGACTCTCTCTGTGAGGAAACGGTTGTCAAACCCGGTTCTCTGATTCGGATTAAGGCACCGGAGATGATGGGTAAAACTTCACTGATGAACCGGATTTTAGCTAGCGCTGTCCGGGAAAATTATCACGCAGTTTATTTGGATTTGAGCGCCGCCGACCGAGGAATCTTAACAAATCTTGATAAATTTCTGCGCTGGTTGTGCTTGATGGTAAGCCGACAGTTAAAGTTAGAAAATAAGTTAAATGAATATTGGGATACGGATATTTTGGGCAGCAACGATAACTGTACGGTATACTTTGAAGAGTATTTGCTGGCAGAAATAGCAACTCCTCTAGTGTTGGGATTGGATGAAGTCGATCGTATATTTCCTTACACAGAAGTAGTTGAAGATTTTCTGGGGATGCTGCGAAGCTGGCACGAAAAAGCCAAAATTTCTGATGTTTGGAAAAAATTACGGTTGGTAATGGCGCATTCTACGGAGGTTTATATTCCTTTGGATATGAATCAATCTCCGTTTAATGCTGGAGTTCCCGTTGAGTTGCAGGAGTTTGAGAGCCAGCAAATTTATGATTTAGCTCGTTTGCACGGTTTGGATTGGGGTGATGGACAGTTGCAAGAGTTGATAAGTGCGATCGGCGGACATCCTTATTTAGTAAGATTGGCAATGTACGAGGTAAGTTGTGGCAAAATCTCATTAACTCAGCTATTAGAAAATGCGGCGTCAGAATCTGGAATCTACAGCAATCATTTGCGGAGACATTTAGAAATTCTGCAACAAAATCCTGAATTAGCTTTAGCTTTGAAAAAAGTTGTTAATTCCCCGGAAGCAGTTGAATTGGATTCAATGCAAATTTATAAGTTGCACAGCATGGGAATTGTGCGGCGGCAAAATAATTATGTGATACCGCGCTGCAATTTGTACCGCGAGTATTTCTGCCGTGTTTTGGGGTGAAAAGGGCGATCGGAATCGACCACAATCAGTCGGAATCGCCCGGAATCGGCGGTTAAAACCGCATCTATACACACCAAGTCCGCCTGCGCGGACTAATCAAATAAAACGAGTCAATCAGTAAAAACTCTTTAGTCCTCTTTTAGAGGACTTTCGCTTTGAGGCAGGGGTTTAAACCCCTGCTGGACTTGCGAACTTACCGAAAATCTTTGGCATTCAATAGTTTTGGCATTCACCCACAAATCCGCCGGGAATCAATTCCCCGTCTCATAGCGAAAGTCGGTTGAAACCGACTGGCAAAATCAATTAAATTATCATCAATACCAACCCTATAAAAGACGATTTTCGCTTTTTCGGCAGGGGTTTAAACCCCTGCCGGACTTGCGGACTTGCGGACTGCCGAATCAATATATTTTCTCCTTCAATTTCAAACAAAAGAGAGAGTTAAATCCGAATCCATCGTGTCTGCAACTACCGCAATCATGTCACCTTTATAAAATATTTGAGTGTCTGCTAGTGACTTGTTGCCGTAATCATAGGAACCAGATACAAATTCGTAATCCTTCTTTTTACCCACCATCAAGATTGCATCTCCATCTGCTTTTTTAAAGTCCCGAATAATCGCATATGAGTGCTCGCCTAAGCCATCTAAGTAAGGAATTTTAAACTCCGGGCCTTTCTCGAAAATTGCGAATGTATCGGCTCCTAAACCGCCAATAAGGGTGTCAATTTCGTAAGGGTAGCCCCCCGGTCCGCCATTTTTGTTACCATTAAGGTAATCATTGCCACTGCCGCCTTCGAGCAAGTCATAACCACCGTTGCCATACAGCACGTCATTGTTAGTGCCGCCAATCAAATAATCGTCACCATCCAACCCATCTATCGTGTCTTTGCCAGCACCGCCATAAATCACATCATTGTCATAGCCGCCATATACGTTATCATTGCCACCCAGAGCAGAAATGTGGTTCGACTGATTTAAATACTTTCCATTTAGGAAATCATCCCCTTGAGTACCCCACTGAATTTCTGTCTTCGGTTCAGTGCCAATCTTGTCAATTGTGCCGATAAAACTGTTAACGGCTTTAATCAGTTCTGGAGTACCCAAATTATCAATGATGTCAACAATGCCAGCGGTAGCAACCGGGCCAAGACTGTCAAGAGTGCGAACAATTTCGACAGAATTTAGGGTGCGAGTAGTTTCATTTTCGTTAACATTTCTGTCACGGTCAATCAAATCAACACTTCCCGAATCATCACTGTCACGGTCAATCAAATCGACACTTCCCGAATCATCGCTGTCATTGTCAATCAAATCAACTGTTTCGGCATCGCCAATATTTGTGTCGATGAATTTGGTGCGGTTGATATTAGCCATTTCAGTTTTTCCTTTGTATTTCAAACTAATTGATTTATTTAGGAGTAATGGTTGCTGCTTGTATTTTTCGGGCTGCACCTTTTGCTTCCTGTTATCAGTTTCGTTCTAAAACTTACGAACTGCAATGGTGATAAAATCAGGTATTATAGGAACCTCTCAATCACTTGAGTATCTGAAGTTATAGGAAAAAATCAGGTGCACCCTGACAAAGCATCATCAAAATCAGGATGTAGGCATCAAACCTTCATCACCTGGTTTTTGCCTAATTTTTCAGCTACAACGAAGGATTTGCCCAAAAAACCCGGTTTCTGACTGCCGATTCGCAAGTCGTCCAAATCTGAAAAAGTCAGGTTTATTGCTAAATATCTAAATAGTCATGTTAGCTATCGTATAATCAAGTCAAGATTTTGGTGCAAGCAATGATTAAAGAATTTCCAGTTAATTATGAATATCAGATTGGCGGGAGTCTCCCAGCAGATGCGTCTAGTTACGTGACGCGGCAAGCCGACTTGGACTTTTACGAAAGTTTGAAAGCTGGTGAGTTTTGTTACGTTTTGAATTCCCGGCAAATGGGTAAGTCTAGTTTGCGGGTGCGGGCAATGCAAAGGTTGCAAGCTGAAGGTACTGTTTGCGCTTTTATCGATTTAACTGGGATTGGTAAGGAGGATGTAACTCCCGAAAAGTGGTATGCTGGTATTGTTAATTCTTTGGTTAGTAGCTGTCAGCTAGGCAGTCAAATTAATTGGCGGAATTGGTGGCGCGATCGCCGGGATTTGTTTTCGCCTCTCCAGCGGTTTAGTTTGTTTATTGAAGAAGTTGTTTTAGTTGAAATAGAATCAAATATTGTTATTTTTGTTGACGAGATCGATCGCGTTTTGAGCATGAATTTTTCTACGGATGAGTTTTTTGCTCTGATTCGCTGGTTTTACAATCAAAGAGTTGACAATCCCCTATACCAACGTTTGACTTTTGCGCTGTTGGGGGTGGCGACACCTACGGATTTGATTGCTGATAAAACTCAAACTCCTTTTAATATTGGTAAGGCGATAAATTTAGGCGGTTTTGCGATCGATGAAGTGCAGCCTTTGATTGATGGTTGGCAGGGGCTGGTTGGTAATGCTGAAAGTGCGATCGCCCAAATTCTAGATTGGACGGGCGGACAACCTTTTTTAACGCAAAAGCTGTGCAAACTGATGCTTGAGGAATCAGCATGGGGAAATTCGCGATCGGTTGAAGAGGTGGTGCAGTTGCGGATTGTGGAGAATTGGGAGTCTCAGGATGAGCCTGAACATTTGAAAACTATTCGCGATCGCATTTTGAGAAATCAGCAAAAAGCAGGGCAGTTATTGGGGCTTTACCAGCAAATCTTGCAATCCGCAAAACCCCCCCAACCCCCCCTTGCTAAGGGGGGGCTAAATACTCAAGAATCCTCCCTTCGCAAAGAAAAGCTAAATGCTATTCTTACTCCCCCCCTTAGCAAGGGGGGGCTGGGGGGGGTTCTTGCTGATGGCAGTCACGAACAAACAGAATTGCGCCTCTCAGGTTTGGTGGTTCTGCATCAAGGCAAATTAAAAGTTTACAACCGAATTTATGCCGAAATTTTCAATCTTGAATGGGTGGATAAACAGTTGGGCAAGCTTCGCCCTTATGCGGAAAATTTTAATGCTTGGAATGCGGCCAATTTTGAGGATAATTCGCGGCTGCTGCGGGGAAATGCCCTACAAGAAGCTTTGGATTGGGCAAAAAATCAAAGTTTAAGTCCTCTGGACTACCGCTTTTTAGCGGCGGCTCAGAATTGGGAAAAGCGAGAAGTTCAACAGGCTTTAGCCGTCAAAGAAGAAGAAGGTCAGATATTAGCAGAGGCGAATGAAATTTTAGTTTTGGCTCAACAACAAGCAAAACTAAAATTAACTCAAGCCCAGCGGAGGGCTACCCGGATTGTGGCTATCGGTTCTATAGTTTTGGCAGTTTCTATCATCACAGCAATCTCAATCCAATTACAAGTAAAAAAAGCCCAACAGCAACTAGCAGAACAACAAGTAGTCTTGCAAACTTCATTCTCTAAAGCAGCTTTGGTTTCCGATCCTTTTGAGGCGCTGCTGAAAGCATTACAAGCAGCACAACAGATCAAAGGATTAGAAAAATCAGCCAGCAATGAGACACAGATACAAGTAACGAGGGGGCTACAACAGGCAATTTATCATGTTAGAGAACGCGATCACGTCATCGGTCATCGTGGCGCTATCAGAAGTGTAACTTTCAGTCCCGATGGCAAAATTTTTGCTTCTGCTAGCGAGGATGGTACAGTAAAACTCTGGAATGCTAGACCAGCTACATTAATATCAACCCTGACAGGACATACTGGTAGAGTTACGAGTGTGAGTTTTCATCCTCAAGGCAAGATTTTGGCTTCTGGAAGTGAAGATGGTACTGTCAAGTTGTGGGATGTAACGCGCAGCACTTTAATTAAAACTATTAAGGCTCATCATAGCTGGGTGAGAAGTGTCAGTTTTAGTCCTGACGGTCAAATTTTCGCTTCCTGTAGTTCCGCTGGTTTTATCAATTTGTGGAAAACAGCCGACGCTACATTATTAAAAACCCTGAAAGGACATACCCAGAGCGTTACCCATATTAGTTTTAGTCCCGATGGTAAAACTCTCGCTTCTGCAAGTTTTGATACAACCGTGAAGCTTTGGAATATTGGCGATGGATCTCTCATAAATACTCTGGAAGATCATAAAAGTAACACCAGAAGTGTCAGTTTCAGTCCCGATGGTAAAACCTTAGCTTCTACCGACCAAGACGGCATAGTAAAACTGTGGAATGTAGTAGATGGAACTTTACTGCAAAACCTTCCAACCCATCGCAGGGCTGTCTGGAGTGCAATTTTTAGTCCAGATGGCAATACTCTAGCCACTATCAGTTCCGATAGTACAGTCAAATTGTGGAATTTAGAGGATATAAACGACAATACAACTGAACCGCAACTTCTTAAAGGACATCGTGGCAGAATTTTGAGTATTGGTTTTAGTCCAGATGGCAAAACTCTGGTTTCTGGAAGTTTTGATAGTGCAATTAAGCTCTGGAATTTAGAGGTGAGGGAACCGCAAACCATTAAAGGAAATAGCACTAATGTTCGAGCTGTAAGTTTTAGTCCCGACGGTAAGATGTTAGCTTCCGGTAGCGACGACTTTAAAATAAAGTTATGGAATAAGAAAAATGGTACTTTACTCCAAACTCTCAGCGGTCATCAAGGTCGGGTGCTAAGTGTTAGTTTTAGTCCCGATGGTAATATATTAGCTTCCGGCAGTGTTGACAAAACAATTAAGTTGTGGAATGTGCAAGATGGTAGACTACTAAAAACTCTAAACGGTCATAGCGCTTGGGTGAGAAGCGTTCGCTTTAGTCCAGATGGAAAGACTTTTGTTTCTGGCAGTTCTGATAGTACGGTAAAACTTTGGAATGTAGCAGATATGAGGTTACTGCAAACCTTTAAAGAACCTCGCAGTATTGTAACCGATTTAAGTTTTAGTCCAGATGGAAAAGCTCTAGCTGTGGCTTGTTCTGACGGTGATATACAGCTATTAAATTTAAAAACAACGACTTTAATGCAGAGTTTTCCCGCCCATAGCGGTTGGGTAGCTACCATTAGCTTTAGCCCAAATGGTAAAATTTTTGCTTCTGGTGGTTCGGACAGTATAGTCAAACTATGGAATGCAGAAAATGGCCGATTATTGTTCACCCTAGAAGGACATTTATCTGATATAACCAATATCAGTTTTAGTCCAGATGGCAAGACTTTAGCTTCCTCTAGCGATGACGGTACAGTGAGGATATGGAATGTAGAAAATGGTCTGGAAATATCAACTTTAGAAGGACACCTTGGCAGCGTTACCAGCGTGATGTTTAGTCCAGATGGCAAAACACTGGCTTCTAGTGGGCTTGACAATACTATCAAGTTGTGGAACTTAGAATTTGATTTAGATCATTTTATCAGGCAAGGTTGCTTGTGGTTGGAAGATTACTTTGCTTCCCATCCTGAAGAGGCGAGAAAATTTAGCAAAATATGTAAATAAATAATTTATGGCTGGGCAATTATATTGCTAACCATCCTGAAGAAAGGGCGATCGCCGATTTGTGCGATGTTCAAAAACTGAAATAAATCATTCCAAAATTCATCGCTTGTAGGGGCGGGTTCACCAACCATTTACGATAAAAATGAATAATATTGTAAACCCGCCCCCACCAACAAACAATAAAAAAGTACATTAATTTATTGAGTAAGACGTTGATGTGAATCATGGCGGGGGAGAGGGCGGGTTTATGAGATAATTTGTGGGTTTCATAGATAGTTGGTGAACCCGCCCCTACAGGATTTTGGGATGTTTATTGGACACCAATAAACTTGTGAGTTTGCAAAGATAACCTATAACTAGGATGCTGTTTCAACAACTCCAAAATAATCGGAATCGCCCGATCGCGCTTTTCCCATTCCGGCTGCAAAAATACAGGAATATTCATATTTTCAACAAAATATTTTCTGTAAAAATCAACTTCTTCGCCAGTGCTAACCACCAACTTAATCTCATCAGCTCTTGTCCAGAAACGCTCTTGCACCGGATATTGAGGATTGACGTGTTCTTTAGGAGAAAGAGTAATCCAAGCGAGCGGCGAAACATCTTGCCAATAAGCGCCAGAAGTTTCAATACTTACCTGTTTTTCAGCTTGTAACAAAGCTCGCACTAACTCCGGTAAATTCTGGTGAATAAAAGGCTCGCCGCCAGTAATCACAACCCTCGGAGACTGTAATTGATCTAGCAATTGTGCGATCGACCTCGGCACCGACGGCAAACCTTTGCCACCATTTCCGTAGCCTGTATCGCACCAAGGACACCCCACGGGACAACCGGCCAATCTAATAAAATCAACTAAAGTACCTGTCCAATAACCTTCGCCTTGAACAGTGCACTGAAAAGTTTCGTGAATCGGTAATTTTATTTGTAAATTTGATGCCAACATTTTCACTTTAAATTAATAATATTTGTTGAGGATTTTGATTAATTATAATTTATCATCGGTAATTGATATAGTCCTAGATGCGCGTGCAGGCAGAAACCGGGTTTTTCACGAAAATACTGTATCGCAGCCTTAAATACAGATAAAAACCTGGTTTCTTTGGCCTTAATGAAGTTCCCAGCAACTAGAACTCTTTAATTGTGATGTTCCGGCTGCATCATAGTCGCCCAGCGGCGTTTCAGGGCTAAAGTCAGTCCGTCAGCAATGGGGACAACACTAAGAGTAATTCTCGGATCGTTACGCAATTTGTTGTTGAAACTACGAAGGGCGGTGGTACTTGTGTCTTGTACTTCAGGATCGGCAACTCGTCCCGACCACAGAACATTGTCAATTACAATTAAACCGCCATTGCGTACAAGTTGGAGCGATCGCTCAAAATAAGCCTCATAATTTTCTTTATCGGCGTCGATGAAGGCAAAATCAAAGGTTCCTGCTTGTCCCTCGGCTATTAGTTTGTCGAGAGTATTTATTGCTGGGCCCAACTGCAAAGAAATCTTATTAGCAACGCCCGCAGCTTCCCAATAGCGTCGTGCGATCGCAGTATATTCCTCGCTGACATCGCAAGCAATAATTTTACCGTTAGAAGGCAGCGCTAAAGCTACACACAGCGAGCTATAACCAGTAAAAACGCCAATTTCTAAGGTTTT
The DNA here is from genome assembly GCA_030248405.1 of Microcoleus sp. MP8IB2.171. Classification (GTDB taxonomy): domain Bacteria; phylum Cyanobacteriota; class Cyanobacteriia; order Cyanobacteriales; family Microcoleaceae; genus Microcoleus. The sequence continues at coordinate 9,183 of JARCMA010000214.1, read as the reverse complement.
TGTTGCTCCCATAAGCTGCACCAGCATCTCCATAAACTGACCTTGTTCGGGAGCTATTTGCATCATACCCATAGGATGCTGAGCCGTTTCTTCCCGCAGTGCAGCGAGAATATCTGGCTCCCGCAGAGAAATAGATAACAGATAATCGTAAAGTTGATTTTCTAGGCCAAGAGTTGAGTTCGCCATCGCTTTGTCCTTGCTGCTCACTTTTGATTTTAGATTGTAGACGCGCTGTTAATGGAAATCGGAGACTGTAGAGTTAATTTTGGCATCTATTTTGCTGTGGCTGATGACAGGTTGCAGTAGCAGTGTCTCGGTTACACTGAGGCAACTTGCAAAACGCGCGCTCTACTTCCAAATCAGTTTATCTCAGCTACAGGTGATTTAGCAGCTCTGGAAAATAAAAATGGATAGAGGGGAGCGTTTGGAGATTCCGGCTTTTCTAGCACTAGCACCGCCTAACGCCGTTAGTGATACGAGTTCAAAAGATTAATGCAACTGTAGACAAGCTGTAAACCCATACATAATAAGCCATTCCCCATCTCAAATCTTAAATTTCACATCTCAAATGGTATGAGTTGGGGAGAAAGTGACTTCATCCCGATCGCTAAGTAGATGAACTGCGAAAAGCATAAGTAGTCAAAAGCGAGTGAAACGTTAGCTTTCGCAGAGGTTCTGATGCGTTTACATTTTGTTACATGGTAAAGTTTTTTCGGTAGATATACTTAATCGCTAATGAGTCATTATTCAGGATTTACGCACTCCCAAAAAACAAACCGTTTCATTTAACTCTTATTGATGGGTTAAAGTCGGTGTATTTTCCTGAAACAAACCAGGGGTCTGGAAACCCTAGTGTCCCGGAGTATTACTAATCACTAATAAACTGGGTTTAATAGGACGATTACTTAACTGTCACAGCTTATTCCTGCACACCTAAACCACCTACCCACAAATCAGCACAACCTTCCACGATTCAGGTAGAGCAATTATTTGTGGGAAAAAACCAGGTTTATAGCAAGCCTTTATCGGCACTATTACTCATAACTAATGAACCAGGATTAAGAGGACGATTACTTAACTGTCACAGTTTATTACTCCACACCTAAACAACCTACCCACAATCAAAACAACATTTCACCAAGGCAATCGCCATGTCTTACACTTTCGCAGGTTTTGGTGCCGTCACAGGTATATTTTTGCTGCTATTTTTTGCCATTCTGCAATGGCTGCACATCCCCGCCGGCAGTTTTATTGATTGGGTAATTGCCATTGCTAGTTTTGAATGGCTGTTGTTGATAGTTACAGTTCCCTGGAATATCCATTTTGAAGCTAAAGAAGTTTTAGCGCAAGCCGCAGAATCGACAAAAAAAAACATTGCTGTCGATCAGGAACAAGTCAAATACGTTACTGTATTAGTTAGCCGATCGCTCTTTGTGGCGATCGCCCTTCATCTGGGAAGCGCGATCGCACTTTACGCCTTAGCCGCCACTGGAATTAGTGCTGTGGGCTATCTCAGTTCCGGTGCTGCACTGCTGTTAACTGTAATGCGTCCAGCTATCCGAGGTTATCAGTATTTAGCCCAGCGGCTGACAATGATTCGCCGTCAACTTTTGCATCCCCGCGAAGATATTCTCGAACTCCGCACCCGCTTCGCCAACTTAGAATCTACCCTTCAAAATTTAGAAGCTAGATTCAGTTCTCACGATCCGAATTCTTGGGTAGCTGTACAAGAGCGGCAGGAGGAAGCGACTAGAAGAGAATTAACTCGACTAGCAGCATCTCTGGAAAATTTACGATCGACAAATCAGGCCGAACACACTACACTGGCAAGAAATGCAGAAAGTGCGATCGCCCAACTCACCGATGACGGACAATTTCTCAACCACGTCCGCGAAATCATCCGCTTCTTTAAAGAATCGTAAACTCAGACGATTTTAGATTAAAGAATTGAATAATTGGGAATGACTGATGACTATCTGGCTTGAGAACTGGTCTACCGTAAAATTCTGGCTCTAAACTGCTATCATTAGTCATTAGTCCAATTCCCAATCCTCAACCGGCAATTGCCAATTCCCTATCTTTAGATAGATGCCAAATAGTCGCAGATAGTAAAAAGTTAAGTAAAAACACAATTTGATCAGTCTTCAGGAAGACTCAATCAAGGTATTTTCCCTAACAGCAATTTTTAGCCAACTATAACCAAAGATAGTTTGTGAATGAGTTAGCTTTGGCCTAATATTTAAACATAACGCAAAGACCTTTTTGAAAAGATAACTCAGGAAAAAATCATGACTAATCGCCAACCAACACCGCCCGAGAGTGAAGTTAGCAAATCAACACCAACCGACGAACAAATGGAAGCTAAGATGGAAGCCCCCCACTACGACAGGGGCATTACTCCTGCTGAGACAGCAGCGCGGCAAGAGCGCGAAGGCTCTAACTTCATGCACGCAACCACCGAAGCAAGGCAGAAAAGTGCCAAAACAGACGACCAAACGGATGACGAAAGCATTCACACCACAGATGGTTATACAGTAGACCAAGAAGGTCTGGTTAACAATTACGCGATCGAACCCGAAATGTACATCAACGAACCGGGCGATTTGAGACAAAAAGAAGAAGCCGAAGCCGCAGAACGCGCTCGCATTCTCGCAGAAGTCAAAGATAAAAAAGGCGAGGAAGGAAAACTGACAATGGATTCAGACACCCGCGGCAAAGGGCCGGGAATTATCTAGATTGTGTGGTTGGTAGTTGCATTTGGGCGCGCGAGGTTGCAACGGCAAACCACAGGGGCGGGTTTTTATAGTTCCGGCAGTTATCGATCGATATTTCCGGTACAACCCGCCCCTATTTTGTTTTCACATCTGTTTTTTGAGTTGAGAGGTTACATCGTATATCTCTCAATTACCGTATCAATCGGCAAGTTTTCAGACCCTGCTCAAAAACGCCTTTAAATTACTCAAGGTTTAACATTTTCCCTCAGCCAATTAAACTTAGCCTCAGCTAGCGCCAAATTTTCCAGGACGTTAGGATTGATATCCTCTCGTTCAAATTCTGGTTGATCTAATTCTATATTGCGACCGTATTCTATATGTCTGATCGTACCGCGCATCCTGTCTGCCAGACACAGTGAAATTCCATAATAAAACCGGGAAGCAAAGCCCATATCGTTTTGAAGTTTGATTACTAACTGCCGCCTAGGAATTGCCAGCAAGTGAGTTTCTTCGATCGCCTTCACCGTTGCCAAAGGAGGGCGAGCATCAATGAAAGAGACTTCTCCCACCAGTTCTCCGCTGGCTATTCTAGCGAGTTCTTTAGTCCGCTCAGCCTCGATCAAAACGCTCAAACTCCCATTCAAAACAATGTATAGCGCATCTATCTGTCTCCCTTCATGGATCAAAATCCCGCCCGGATCTAGAACTTCCTTTTTGCCTTTTTGGACGATCCAGTTGATATCGTCATTATTTAACTGGCTCAAAATAAAAAGTGCTTTTTTTCTGCTGCTGTCGGCCATAAGTTTTCGCTCTCGATCGCTTCTTCTCTATATAAAATTTAGATGGCGCGCGATCGCAACTTCTTCCGAAGCAGTCCTCGCTCAATACAGTTTTTTTATCCTGCCTAACTTCTTCGCAAAACCCGTATCGGGCAGGCTTTGCCCATAGCAGATGAATCACGCTGAATCATAATCTCTCAATACTAGCATTTGTTAAACAATCTTCTTTAACTCGATCGACCTTCCTAACATCCCGCGAAATGCCCGTCTCAAAAGCAATTTGGTTCCTCCGCACAGCTTTGGTACGGGATCGGGCGCGGAAAACCATGCTCCGCGCCCAGTCTTGCTCACTAAATCGATCGCAAATCAGGATAGCCCGCCAACATATCGTCAGCAGTCAGAGTGTCCCCGTTCGCTTGAGGAGTCCACAGCACCTCAACCGCCAACAACTGCTCGCTCGATACTCCCCCAATCTGACGCAAAGCTTGGCGCAAATCTTCAGAGTTTTTCACGGCTGGCAATTGCAATTTACCTTGAGTACCGACAATCACCGTCACCACAATAAATTCCCCGGGATCTGAATTCAAATCAGAAGCAACCAGCGCCCCATTTTCCTGCAAACCTGGCAGGATATTGCTGCTCCCTGCTTGCCGGAGCTGATTGTTATAATTCGAGAGCGTTTCTTCAGTAAATTTACTGCGTTCTGCCAAAGAAAATTGATTAAACTTAGCTTCGGCTGCTTCCAAACGAGTTTGCACAGATTCAGCGCCCGCGTAAACCCAGTATTCAGGATGCCGCAGCAGCGCCAGAGTTGATTCTTGTAGCACTTGAGCGCGACCGGCCGCTGTATCGGTATCCGCTTTTCGCGCTAGGGAGTCGAGTTCGGCTTGCAAACCGCGGGCCTCTGCTAGCAAACCAACTTGCAAGCGGGCGACAGATACGGTGGTAGTGGGGGCGCTGTTGCCGAGTTCGTCAGTTCCGCCCCCGGCGCGGCGGAAGCTTTGGACGAGGAAATTAGCAATCGAGATAAAAATCAAAATCGAGAACAGGCCGCCAAACCCGCCCCCAAAGCCAAAAAACGGCAGCAAGAACGGGAAACCGAAGCCACCTCCAAAGCCACCACCTGGGTAGTAGCCTCCTCCAGACGGCGCGTAAGTGCGACTAGGAGACGAGTAACTGCGCGCCGGAGCTCTAAAAGATGCGCCACCGATACGTCCTCCGCTGCGGGCAGCCAGAGCTCCATCAGCGTTACCGAGGGCTAGCGTCAGTACCAGACCGATCGCAAATAGTGATTTCAAAAGCGGTTTGATCTTTGAAATTAGTTGCTTGTACATAAGACCGTTACGATTCGATACATTTATAATTTACAGTCTATCCTCGCTTCTGGGCAGCCTGGTTATAGGTATGAAGCCAGCGAGATATCCGTACCAACCCATCCAACCACAGTTAGGCCTGAGCCTGCAAACGAGAAAAGCTAGAAAGGACTTGCATTCCTTACTACTTAATTCTTGCACCATTTTCAAGAGCCGGCTTTCCGGCCTGTTCCACAAAGACTGAATTTCCTGTGGGGAGTACGGGTTGGGAGCTCCTAGCCCGCCCATAAAATGGTTATTGAGAATGGTGCAACATCTCAGTTACTACAAACAATCGACATCCTGGCTTTTACAGAACTTTACGTAGTTTGAGGGCGATCGGCCAACAATAAGCTCTAGACTTTTAAAGAAACGCCGCGAGTCCTCAAAAACAGGGCTTTATCTACCGTAAAAAAAACATTATGTTTCCAACTCACCGCCCCCGCCGCCTCCGCAACCATCCCCAACTCCGCCGGATGGTACGCGAAAATATCTTGACAACCAGCGATTTAATTTACCCTCTATTTGCCGTACCGGGGGAAGCTTTTGCTAAAGAAGTCACATCGATGCCGGGAGTTTACCAGCTATCGGTAGACAAAATAGTAGAAGAAGCAAAAGAAGTCTACGACCTCGGCATTCCGGCTATTATTTTATTCGGCATTCCCGCAGATAAAGACACAGACGCGACAGGCGCTTGGCACGACTGCGGCATCGTCCAAAAAGCGACGGAAGCCGTTAAAAAAGCCGTACCAGATTTAATCGTCATGGTCGATACTTGTCTGTGCGAATATACCAGTCACGGTCACTGCGGCTATTTGGAAGTCGGAGATTTAAGCGGCCGCGTCTTGAACGATCCCACACTAGAATTGCTGAAGAAAACCGCAGTGGCTCAAGCTAAAGCCGGTGCAGATATTATCGCACCTTCGGGAATGATGGACGGTTTTGTGGGAGCAATTCGTGAAGGATTGGACAGTGCTGGATTTGAAGATATTCCCATCATGTCTTACGCGGCAAAATATGCCTCAGCTTATTATGGCCCGTTCCGGGATGCGGCTGATTCTGCTCCGCAATTTGGCGATCGACGCACCTATCAAATGGACCCAGGAAACGGCCGCGAAGCTCTCAAAGAAATAGCTCTCGACATTGCCGAAGGCGCAGATATGCTCATGGTTAAACCCGCTTTAGCTTATATGGATATCATCTGGCGCGTCAAGGAAGCAACTAACCTGCCAGTTGCTGCTTACAACGTTTCTGGGGAATATGCGATGGTGAAAGCCGCCGCCCTCAACGGTTGGATTGACGAAGAAAGAGTGGTGATGGAAACCTTGACAGGATTCAAGCGTGCTGGTACTGATTTGATTTTGACTTATCACGCCAAAGACGCGGCCCGCTGGCTGCAAAACTGATTCACTCGTGATGCCGCAATAGGTTTGGGATCGGAATACCGGGCGGTTGAAACCGCTTCTATACAAACAAAACCCGGATGGTGCGCGGGTTGAAGACAAGGAGGTAAAAATTACGCGATCTTCTTCAGTCCGCGGAGGCGGACTTCGCTTGTCTAGAAGCGGTTTCAACCGCCGTCTGGCGAATTTTGAGTCAAAAACTTTTTCACCAACTTTATACAAAAAAGTATTAATAATCACCGAAATTACTTACAGAATATGTATCAATAGTAATGGTTTTGTAAATCGGGAATTCAACCATTGCTCGTTCCCAAGCAAAATCAACTCTCAGTCCTGTAAGACAGTAAAAGTAACACAGTTTAGATACAACTTAAAGGCGCATTGAGCATGACATCAACGACTAGGGATTCCAGTCACATTCAATTTTGTATAGAGCGCGATCGCGCAGACATCGTACAGATCCAAGAACTATTTAAAGCCGCCGCCTTTTGGGCGAGGGAACGCAAGATAGAAGATTGGGAAATTGCGATCGCCAACAGCGAACCAGTTGTTACAGTTTGGGACGGCTCACGGGCGATCGGCTTTGCCAGAGCCACCTCAGACGGGATCTATCGAGCTACCATCTGGGATGTCGCCATTCACCCGGATTACCAAGGTGCAGGACTCGGTCGCAAATTAGTGCAAACCGTCTTGAGTCACCCTCGGATGTGCCGAGTAGAGCGAGTTTACCTGATGACAACTTACAAACAAAGCTTCTACGAGCGCATCGGTTTTCAGCAAAACGCTAGCACCACCATGGTACTTGAAAATCAGCTTCTAGAAGAGAATCTCGAATTAGAAATTAGCAACGGCGAATTGCTAACTGCTAATTGTTAAATAATCATCAGATTGGCATCAAAATCTATAATAGGTAGGGTGCGTAAGGACGCACCTTACTCCCTATAAATAATTTCCTTGTTTCATCTTCCCTTTAACCTCTTCCCGCCCTCCCTTAAATCTGTTAAATCCTTTGCCCTCTTCCCCACCTCCGTTACATTTCATAGGTTGCACCATTCTCGATAGCCTTTTATGAACAGGTAAGATGCCTGTTCATAAATAAAATTCATCTCTTGTGGAACAGGCATCTTGCCTGTTGCGCTTTCGGGCCTGTTCCACAAGAAAATTCATCTCTTGTGGAACAAGCATCTTGCCTGTTGCTGACAATGGTGCAAGATATCAGTTACATCCCGTACATTGCTCGTGGCCGAACGGGAGCATCTCATATTTGTAAAAACACTTCTTCTGGCTCCTTCCTTCTTCATCTTTCCTCCTGCCTCCTGCCTCCTAACTCCTGTCTCCAATTTCTAGCTTGGGTGCTTTCATTGAGATGCCCGTAGCCCAACTTTCTTCATCACAAAGTTGCCAAAGGAATAGAACACTGAGTCCGGTTAAAATTGCACTCTTCGGACTCAGAAGGCACAGCCAGAACCTCCAACTTTCCGCTCATCAAACTTAAAAGAGTCTGATTCATCAATAACCTCATTCCAGAAGACACCTGAGAATTATCGCTGTTCTTAGTAGCATCACACTCCAAATCGTGCTTCAGCAAATCCCAAGACTCGCTCCAAGCACTCACTGAACGCTGATCGTCCACCCAAATGTGAACGCATCCAGATTCCGGCGAAGCATGGGCAGACACAGAAATACTCCCCTCCTCCATCTGAGCCACAGCAGTATCTACCAAATTGACTAAAACTTGTCTAAACCTCGGCAAATCTGCCAATACATAAATCCCCGGATCGGGCGGCAATATCTCCAAACGAATGCTGCGATTAGCAGCTTGCAAGTAAGTTAAATCATCAACTTCATCAAAAACCTTAGCTAACTGAATCGGCTCAATATCCATCGTGTCAGTACCGTGTTCAGTTTTAGCAACAGAGATAATTTCATCTATCAATTTCACCAGCTTGAGGGCTGCAACGTGAGCTTGTTCGACAAACTCTCGTTCCTCAGCAGGATCGTCGCACAAATCCGACAGAATTAATTGGAGCGTACCAATCATAGTGCTCAGGGGCGATCGCAACTCGTGAGAAGTTCGAGCCAAAAAACCCGCCTTAAATTGGCTCATCTCCGATGCCATCTGATAAGCCAATTGAGTTTGCTTAAGTTGCTCAGAAAGGGCATCAAACTTCTCTAAGTGAATTTCTTGAGGAGGAGGTGGCACTTTGGGCGCTGGTTCGGGCGGTTGCGAGCTTTTTTGCCGCAGGCGCCAAATCAAACTGCTTCCCAAACCCAGCCCCAGTCCCATACCTAAATATATCAAGTCGCTCCAGCCGATCGGCGCCATATTGCTTTGCCTTGGAGTTTAGCTTTTAGCATTGTGACATACTCCTACACCAACTGAGTACAGTATGGTGTAGGCTTCTCAGCGACTCCCGGTATCCCGTCGGACATTAACTGAGCTTTAAGAACGGGATGACCCACCGCCCTGTTTTTTATATTAATCGCTGCATTGCGATCGCGATCGAGACTACACCCACAATGAGGGCAGTCATGCCACCGGATATGCAGCTTTTTTGGCACTTTCTCGCCGCAATTAGAGCAATCTTGTGAGGTGTTGTGGGCGCTGACTGGGACTGCCAACAAACCAGCATTTGCGGCTTTGTTTGCGAGAATCAACAGAAAGCTTGACCACCCAGCATCCAATACAGATTTTGCCAATTTTGTACGAGCAAGTCCTTTGACGTTTAAATCTTCATGGGCGATTACGTCGTATTTTGACAATAGATAGTTAGCTGTTTTGAAATGAAAGTCTTTTCGTCTATCTGCGACTTTCTTGTGTTGCTTCCCAAGTTGCTTAACCGCTTTTTGTCTGCGATTACTACCTTTTTCGCGACGTGATACCCGATGAAGGATAACCCGTAGCCGTTTTTGAGCTTTACGATAATACTGAGGG
>JARCMA010000213.1 GCA_030248405.1 Microcoleus sp. MP8IB2.171 | reverse complement strand
TCCGGGAATTCCGATTTGTCGCGATCGAGAGATTCCAGCAATTCCGGCAGCACGTCGCTCCAGTGCAGCGACAAACTCAAAAGTTCGTTCAGCCGCTTTACCGCGCAGATGTACTTTTCTAGCACCAAGTGGCGCTGATAGCAAGCCGTTTGCCAAGTAACTTTCGGAGTCACAGAAGGATTGCCATCCCTGTCCGATCCCACCCAAGAACCAAATTTGCAAAAATTGTAACTAGGGGGTTTCAGATAAGGGTAAGAAGCGTGCAGAGCTTGTTTGAGGCGGTGGTAGAGTTCGGGAATAGCATCAAACAGCACTTCCTCGAAGTAGTGCAGAGTGTACTCCACCTCGTCAAGCACAGTCGGCTTGAACTGGTGCAGTTCGTCAGTGCGCCACCAGAGGCGAATTTCTTCCATCAGTTGCTCTTGGAGAGCCGCCGCTTCCCAGCAAGACACCGGGTAGGGGCTTGGAGAGTCTGCCCCGATCACCTGAAATTTCTCGTCAACTTGGTCTAGCTGTTGGAGAATCTTCGCCATTCGTCGCTGTTTTGTGCGGATCGTGTGGCGGACAATTTCCGTCGGGTGAGCGGTGAATACTAAGCGGATGTCCAACTGATCGATCAAGCGCTGAATTTGCTGGCTGGGCACGTTCAAGCGCAGCAGCATGGGGAACAGTTGGTGAAAAGTGCCGGCATCTCGGGCGATCGTCTCGCTGCTGTCTGCCTTGCTCAAAGCCATTTGGCCGGGGCCGGGGCCTTCCCTGTGGCGCGGGCGATCGGGGGCATCCGTTGCTTGTCCTGGCAGCTTAGAAAACATCCGCCCACCAGCATCGTTGCTGCTAGCGTAAGCTAGCTGTTGGTCTCGCTGTTCGTAGTGCTGTTCGACAATGTTGATCAACTGGAAATACAGTGCAAAAGCCCGCGCTGCGCGGATGGCGGCGTTAAGGTCGAGCTTTTCGATTAGCTGTACGACATTCGACTCGCGAAAGTGAGTGGCTTGTCCCTCGGCGGAATTGACCGATCGCATTTGTTGGAGCAAATCCACCAATTCCTGCCCGCACTCCTGTCGCAGCACCGATTCCCACAAGTCCTCTACTACTTTGAGGCGATTTCGCAGAAACAGGTCTGATTTTGAGTAAGCGGGAGAATGGGAAATAGATGTTGCATCAATAGCCTGTTCTGAAGACTGGAGGACTGAACTCATCGGGCTGTTCCTCAATAGCTGCGGGTGTCTGTGAAAATTGTATGGTTTAGTTTCGCCTAAAACACTTTTGTTTGCAGTCAAATTTGAGACAACTTATTGCAACGTAGAAAGTAGAAGGCACTTATGTACAAAGTATAAGGAAAGATTAATTTTTAGACCACAGATTGTACCTATTGTCAAGCTTTTATATCAGTTGACTGGCGATTTTAGATTTTAGACGATCGGCGTGAGACGTTCGGCGATCGGTCCGTTGAGTCGCGCTAAGTCGAACAATGTGAGATTTACTCCCAAGATGAATCTGGGAAGTTGAACTAGGGCGTTGCCCTGAGCTTGTCGAAGGGTCGAAAATTTTTATCTCTCCCCGACAGGAGTACGTGGCACAGTATCCGTTTTTGGGCGGGGTCAAAAAATTCAACTTCTAGCTGCTGCATCATTCCTTGGGCTTTCTAATCCTGTGATTGAGGAAAGTTGATCACGGGGAGGCGCGAGCCCCGAAACACTTCTTCGCTTTCAACGCCGATCGACGCAACAAACTCAGCAGCAGCTTTAGCCACCACCAACCCGCCCAGCATGGGTAAAGCGACCAAGCTCAACAAAATGTCTGAGGGAACTGGCAAATTTTGACTCTTGGGTGCAGCAGTTTTTGGCAAGTCTTGGTTTTCCGACGGCATAAATCCTTCCTGCGTATTCTGTTATCCCTAGTTTACAGGCTAGGGCGGGTTTTCTTGCCTCGTTGTATCCTAGATTGGGGCGAGCTCCGGTGTTCCTCCAAGAATTAGTGCCGTGTCGATCGCACGCCAGACAGGGGTGCGTGCCGATATCCCCTGAAGGATGTGACACAAGAATGAGAGGATACGATCGCTCGCCCCCAGGATCGAGAACCCGATCGAAGGCGCGTACAAAAGTTCGATAGTTCGAGAACCCGCCGGCTCGATACCCCAAAATGTAAAACTATCGACAATGAGAGAGATCGCACAAAATAACTGGCCCACCCCGTCGCTCGACTCAAAGGAAATTGTACCGGGTGTGCGATCGTTAATCTACGGTCTTATCCTCGTGGTGGCTTCCGTCAATTGCACTCTCATCTAAAGTAGAAAAGTCAAGTAATGATGGAACATCAAAACAGGGTAGTTCAACTTGCAAATACTTATCTCCACACAGATTTTCTGGGTTACCACCTCTATACAGAATCCGAGCTTGAGCCTGCGCCCACGTTACCACTTCTGAACGTTCCGTGTCATGGAGTTTAGAGGCAATTGTTTGCAAAGCTTTCAGTGTCAGCGCTCGATCGATTACCCCAGATAGCATCGTTGCTTCAAAACAATGTTCCATATATTCGTAGGGGATCTGCTCGTAGTCCGGGGGCGGGGCGACGCGCATCAAATGCTCGCGGATCTCGGTTCTGCGATCGAAATTTACCAGGGAAGCAATAAGAGGCAATATTGGTACTAAGACGGCGGGTGGAGGAACTTTTCGATGATATCGACGGGAATTTGGCGAAAGATAGGCACCCCTAAGAGTTTTTTCCCACTCTGTCATCGCTCTTTCGGCTTCAGGACAGCATTCGTGAAACCTGACCCATTTCTCTAAATCAATTGCCACATTCCGTCCCATCTGCTGTGCTAGCAGCGACAACGCCTTCGTGACTACCTGCCGTCTCAGTTCGCCTCGCTCCCCGTCTGGACTTCCTGTCCAATCCCTCAGGCGATAGCGAGTCTCATACTCAATAAAAGCCTGGGTATAAATGGACTGCCAGATAGACGGTTGCTCTAATAGAGCATTTGGCAATCCCAGCAGCGGTAAAAAAGGAGCTGCCCAAGGTAGAGTTGGTAAAGACAAAGCTCTCAAGTAATCCCAGCTTTCCCTATCTTTCCAAGATAATTTAAGTTCCAAATAGTTTTCTTTTGTCATAAATGATAGTGTTTGTCACTGCTGCTTAAAACGTAACTCTAACCCCAGCCAGCCTGCAATTTTTTGTAATGCGATCAGAATACCTCCTCCTACCGTCGCTCCTACCCATAAAACACCGTCTATTACCTCTGCGCCAAGCTCAATTGCCCGTGCCAGCAAGCTACTTGGGTTTCTGCGATCGGGCTGTTCAGGAGGTGGTTGTTGTGAATAGTGCTGTGCTTCAATATACTCCTTCTCCTGGTTGTAATTAAACGGATCATTGTCATTATCACAATCGTCATTGTCTTGAAACTCCTCGATCAATTTTTGTAACCTTTTTTGCTCTTTTCTGTATTTGTCTATGTGTCCGTCCCAAGAACCGGGATCGCTAGTCACAGTAGTCCGACGACCCGATAAGGGAGGAATTCGCGAGACTGGAGGATCGGTCATTTCACGACGCCGATTATAAAGATCCTGATCGTCTAAACGCAAATCGTCGTAGCGTTTTTTCAACTCTTTACCAAGAGCTACAATTTCCTGTAAGAGTTTATAGCATGGATCGTCGTCATA
>JARCMA010000212.1 GCA_030248405.1 Microcoleus sp. MP8IB2.171 | reverse complement strand
TGTTCGGATGATGTTTCTATTATTAACGGTATTGTTAATTTTTGTAAAGGGGTTGAGCGACAGTTAAATTGATGACTGCGATTAGGAAAGCTGATGAAAGGAGAGAGATGGCCGTAGCTTGCGGGGCGGGACGCCATCGCCCCCCGCGCGAAAAGATATGCCAGCGTGCTCTTCGGCGCACCTCAACCCTAACGAACGGGAGCGATGGGAGGTGGAGAAACTGGAGAAACAGGAGCGATGGGAGGTGGAGAGGCCGGGATGCGAGGAGGTGGAGAAAGCCTGAACTGCTGGAGTTGCTGCGGGGTGAGCGATCGCAAAATTCTGAGTCCCAGAGCGTTTCGGGAGATGCTTAGAGCGTAGTTTGGCTCTAAATACGGGCGGAAATTTGATTTGTTGTTCAAATAGCTTTCCATGAAAGCTAGGCTGAGTCCGTTGACGTAGCGGCGGGCTAAAGCTGGTTCGGGCCCGATCGCCTCTGCTGGTGGCAAAAAGAGGCTTTGAGGGGATTCCTCGATCGTTGAGAAGTGAGTCCCGTTGATCATCAATACCAGATATTTGTTGAGCGATGTCAGCCATGTGAACGGTTGAATTTGTTCGAGGAAAGCCGGGGCGACAGTATCGGCGCTGCCTGCTATTACCATGACTGGGATTTGGATTTTGCTGAGGTTTGTTTCTCCGAGAATGCTGCTGACGATGGGGTTGATGGCGATCGCAGCTTTGATGCGCGGGTCCGCGAAATTGTACTGGTTGCGATCTAGGCCGCGGGCGCGGCACTGCAACAGCAGGGAGAGGTTCCAAGTTTCGTTTTCTCGCTGGCAGTCTTTGTCTAGCTGTGCAAAGTTAATCGCCGCCCCGGCTAATGTTAAAGCTGTATAGCCGCCGAAAGACTGGCCGATGATGCCGACTCGCTGCAAGTCGAGCTGCCCTTGGTAGGCCGGATCAGTTGTAGAAACTTTGGTTAAATAATCGAGCAGGTCTTTGATGTCGAGGGGGCGATTGACAAATTCTGCTGGTTCTGCTACTTCACTGGCTCTGCCTGTTACTAAGTTTTGGATTTGTTGGGCGTTGCTGCCGGAATGTTCGGGGACGGCGACGGCAAAGCCGTAGGAGGCTAGGTGTTTGGCTAAATACTGGAAGGAAATTCGATCGGAACCTAAACCGTGGGAAATTACTACTACTGGAGCAGGTTGCGGGCTCCCCTGTGGCAAGTAAATGTCCATATCAAACGTGCGATCGCGATTTGGACTCGTCAGAGTTACCGATGATTTTTTCCAAGTATAGGGGCCCGCTAGCTGGGGCTGCAGCATTGCCGCAGCCGGTACGGCGGGTTCTGAGGCTGCTTGTGCTTCCGACAACTGGGCGACTCCGGCGATCGTCTGATTGGAACGGTTGATCAGCGATGTCAGCTCGTTGGCGATACCCAAGCCGCGAGCGATGTCAATCCTGATGCCATAAGTGGGGAATTTCTGCAGCACGTTGAGAATTGTCAGGCCTTCTGGATCGGCGGCTGCTAAAATCAGGGCGGCTCGGATGGCATAAAATCCGGGCTGCCGAGCTTTGGTTTGAACTACTCGGCCAAAGCGTTCCAGCAGCACTTCTCCTTGAGGCGTGTAGAGGAATTGGGCGATCGTCACGGGGCTGATTTCAGCTTTTGCTTGCAGGGCGCTGCGAATCTCAGCTAGCTGAGATTTTTTGGCGTACTGAGCAAAGCCGTCCAAGTTCGAGTCTATTTTGCCTTCTTTGGCGAATAGTGCCAAAGATTCAACCGGAACTGATTCTTCTAGCGGCCCGTAAGTTATGTAGATTCGCTCGGCTCCGAAAGCAGGTGCGGCGGTGCAAACAGCCGTGAATGCAAACAATCCTAGGTATTTTGGGGCGATCGACCGCCGAGTGCGAAGGGTAGCAGTAGAGAGACTCGGAAACAGACAGTTCATAACTTTCATACCTAGGACTTCTAATAATTAGTCGGTGAAACGATGTAAATTGTTTCACTAATATTTAATACCAAAAAATCGATCTTTTACTTGGGAAATTAGGTTATCGTGGGAAGTATAGCCAAAAGAGCAATTTTGTTACCTAACAAGACTAGCTGAACTTTAAAATTCAACACCGAGGGGTGAGTGGATTTGAGAGTTGAGAGTGGAGAGTTGAGATTTGAGATTTACTCGGCAGATGAATCTGGAAGCTGAAACTAGGGTCTAAAACTTGGGGAGCATCTACGACTTAAGCCGGCGCTTGTATCCGTCTTTGGGCGAGGGGTCAAACCTACTCCAATGCCCATTGATTATGTTTTCAGCTATCCAAGATATTTGCGATCGAGTTTGTAACTACAGTCTGAGTGAGAAAATTTATCATGTTCAATGCAACTGCTATCCTAATTGACGCTTTTGTTCAAGAGCTGCAGGCCGGCTACCGTCGCACCTACGGCAAGTACAAGCCTGACTACCCTGAAATTATCGCCTGGGCGGGGACGATGGCTCTGGAAAATATCGCTAACTGCGATGCTTTGTACCACAATGTGGAACACACAATGCTTGTGGCATTGGTGGGACAAGAGATTCTCCGCGGCAAGCATATTCGCGAAGGGGGAGTGTCGCCGGAAGATTGGCTGCACTACCTGATTTCGCTGCTGTGCCACGATATCGGCTACGTCAAAGGTGTTTGCCGCCAAGACCAAGAAGCTGTGGGACTCTATGCTACGGGTATTGACGGGGGCATGGTTTCTGTGCCGATCGGCGCAACTTCTGCCAGTTTAACTCCTTATCATGTCGATCGAGGAAAACTCGTAATTGACGAACGCTTCGGCGGCCACACCTTAATTGATGCCGAACAAATCAAGCGCAATATTGAATTGACGCGCTTCCCAGTTCCTGCTAGCGAAACTCATCAAGACAGAAACAATTATTCTGGACTAGCAAGGGCCGCCGATTTGATCGGTCAGTTGAGCGATCCCAATTACCTGCGAAAAATCAGTGCGCTGTTCTACGAATTTGAGGAAGTCGGCACTAATAAAATCTTAGGCTACAAGTCTCCGGGAGATTTGCGACAAAATTACGCCAAGTTTTATTGGAACGGAGTTTTTCCCTACATTCCAGCAGCTTTGAACTACTTGGAATTAACCCAGGGCGGCAAACAGATTATTGCCAACCTCTACGCCAATGTATTTCAGGTAGAACACGCTGAACCGCTCGCTTTCACCAAGCCAAACGCTCAAGAATTCACCAAATCCCGCGCCAATAGCAACTTGAACGGCGAAAAAGATGGTGAGAATCTTCAACCTTCCATGTCCGGGGAAAACAAGAAATTTACCGAGTTTCCAGACTTGAATTTGTGATGGTTTACGCCCAAAATTCGGCAGCTATCAAGGCTAGTCAGTGGATTTTGAAATTGAGAATTCTGTGTGATATGTTTGGCGCAACGTTCGGATTTCAATCTGTCGAAGGATTTGAAATTTACTCCATAGATGAATCTGGGAGGTTGAACAAGAGTCGAAAATTTTGGCCAACTGGCGACTCCTGTCGGAAATTAAGTATCCGTTTTTGGGCAGGGTGATAATTAGGATAAGTTTTGATTTTCTAGTTGCTGGAGCTTTGTTTTTAGCTCAAATTGAGATTAATCATCTCAAATCTAAAATTGCTCTGGCAGCAGATAGGTTGCTTGCTCCTTTTTTTTGAGCTAAAATGAAGAGTTATCATCAAAAATTTAACATCGAAAATCGAAAACCTTAAATTGATATGGCAGCAGAAATTCAGCAGCAAATTCAACAGTTGAGGCAGCAGCTACAGGAAGCTAGCTATGCTTATTATGTTCTCGATGCGCCGATCATGCCAGATGAAGTGTACGATCGCCTTTATCGACAGTTGCAAGAGTTAGAATCAGATTATCCTGAGTTGATTATTGCGGAAAGTCCGACTCAGCGGGTGGGAGAACAGCCTGCTACTCAATTTTTTAGCGTCAAGCACAATATTCCTCTCTACAGTTTGGAAAATGCTTTTAATTTTGAGGAATTGACCAAATGGCAGGAACGATGGCAAAGGGTAGCAGGGGAAAATCAACAATTAACTGCTGAATATGTTGGCGAGTTAAAAATTGATGGTTCTGCTTTAGCGTTAACCTATGAAAATGGGATTTTAGTTCGCGGTGCAACGCGGGGAGATGGGATTGCAGGAGAGGACATCACTCAAAATGTTAAGACTATTCGATCGATTCCTCTCAAGCTCAATTTAGATAATCCGCCGCCTGTTGTGGAAGTGCGGGGAGAGGCTTTTTTGTCTTTAACTGTGTTTGAGGAAATTAATCGGGAACGGGAAAAAGCGGGGGAACAATTGTTTGTTAATCCTCGGAATGCGGCGGCGGGTACGCTGCGACAGTTGGATTCTAAAGTTGTGGATAAGCGACGGTTGGATTTCTTTGCTTATACTCTGTATTTAGATGGGGGGAATGAGGGTAACACGCAGTGGGAATCTTTGGAGTTGTTGCGGAAAATGGGGTTTAAGGTGAATCCCAATCGCAAAATTTGCTATGCTTTGGATGAGGTACGGGAGTATTACGAATATTGGGATACTGAACGGCGAAATTTGCCTTACATGACTGATGGGGTTGTTGTTAAGATTAATTCGGTTTTGCTGCAAAAACAGTTGGGTTTTACTCAGAGGTTTCCGCGTTGGGCGATCGCACTTAAGTATCCTGCTGCCGAAGTCCCTACAATTGTACAAGCAATCACCGTACAAGTCGGGAGAACCGGCGCTCTAACTCCTGTAGCGGAACTCAAACCGGTGCAGTTGGCTGGAACCACGGTTTCGCGCGCTTCTCTCCATAATAGCGATCGACTTTCCGATCTGAACCTGCACATTGGCGATACTATAATTGTCAGAAAAGCTGGGGAAATTATACCAGAAGTTGTGCGAGTTTTGCCGGAACTTCGCCCCCAAAATGCTCAACTTTTCCAAATGCCTAGTTGCTGTCCCGAATGCGAACAGCCTGTGGTTCGGGAAAAGGGGGAGGCCGTTACTCGCTGCATCAATACATCTTGTCCAGCAATTTTGAGGGGTTCGCTGATTCATTTTTGCAGCCGGGATGCTCTGGATATTAACGGTGTTGGGGAAAAGTTGGTGCAGCAGATGGTTGATAGCAATCTGGTGCATTCTGCGGCGGATTTGTACGATTTGACGGCGGAAAGATTGATGAGTTTGGAACGCATGGGTAAGAAGTTAGCAGAAAAGTTGGTAAGTGCGATCGCCCAATCGAAAAATCAACCTTATTCGCGGGTACTTTACGGCTTGGGTATCCGCCACGTCGGCAGTGTAAATGCTCAATTGCTGACAGAAAGGTTTGCAAATGTGGAAGAGTTAGCCGCAGTATCGGCCGCTGCGATTGAGGGCGTGTACGGCATCGGGCCGGAGATTGCACAATCGGTTTCTCAGTGGTTTCGAGTTCCGGCAAATCAAAGTTTAATCGCACGGTTAAAAACTGCGGGATTGCAATTGCACTCAGAAGTTAAAAGTCAGAATATAGCGGACATAAATTTACAATTGGCAGGCAAAACTTTTGTACTTACGGGAACTTTGCCGACTCTGAAACGAGATGAAGCTAAGAATTTGATTGTCAAAGCTGGAGGGAAAGTCACAGGTTCTGTAAGCGCTAAAACTAATTATGTGGTTGTGGGAGAAGATGCGGGCTCTAAGTTGGAAAAGGCTCAATCTTTGGGGGTAGAACTACTTTCGGAAGCTGAGTTATTAGAACTGCTATCGAAACCCTAAATGATTGGTGAAAGTCAATATATCTCTCTTTTTTCTTTCTCTGCGCCCTCTGCGCCCTCTGCGGTTCGTAAAAAAGCTGATTCACTTGAGCCGTTTTCAAAGAATATCGCCAACAATTCTATTTCCCTAGGTGCAAAATAGCCGATCCTCTTCGTTGGCGTAGCCCCCGTAGGGGCGGGCTCCGCTAACGCGAATTGTGCAATACCTCAAAAGGCATAGAAATCGCGACCGCACTTGGTGAATATACATACTTCCCCGGCGGTGCTGCCCAAATCTGTTGTCGGTACTGGCTAGTTTTGCTAAAATTTGATAAAGTTTGCAATAGCGATGGCAACTGCCAGCTTAGCCAAATCCCAGCAATCATAGGAGATACATTATGTCGGAAATTCCAGCAGAACAAACACAAACAAACTTGACAACTCCAGAAATAACTACCGAAAGCTCAATTTCGGGAGTGGAAAACGTGAAAAATAGTTTGGGAAACGTCCTAAATAGTTGGAAGTTGAAAGCAGGATTAGCCGTTGCTGTACTTTTGGGAGTTTTGCTATTTGCTTTCTACTGGCAGCATATGATTGCAGTCGTAGGTATGAAGAGTTGGTCTGCTCGATCGGGAGCTAACCCGATCGAATGTATGGTAAGAGATACTAATAACGACGAGTATGTCAGTTGCAGCGCCCTCCTCGATCAGCAGATTGTCCCTCTTGAGTGCAGTTCGAGTTTGTTCAATATCGGCTGTCGAGTCAATTACGGAACTGCGGCGCCAAATCCGAGACGGATGAACCCTTAAGCCTCTGCTGCTGTCATAATAATGGTTGAATGAACAGATTTGTTCCTAAAAGATGGGACTTACCAAAAAAATCCCATCGTGAAAATACTCCAGCAATAAAGATGAGAAAACTCTGGTTTTTCTTGTTATAAATTAGCAGGTAAGTCAACTTACCTGCTATTGTCATATTTGGGATTTACAATATTTCCAGTAAGTTCCCGTAGCTGTCTCCCACAGGACTTACGTATCATGTAATCACGTAATTATCTAGCGTGGGCAATGCCAGCCAGCCCTGTCAAGGTGCGATCCGACGTATCTACTCGTTATCAGGCTCTGCCTGGTAACGCATTGCCGGAGGCTCTCCCTCCAATTTTCCCAATTGCAAGCGAAGAGATTGGCGACAGACATCTCCAATAATTATTAATGTTTAATAGACCTCTTGCGAAATTCATTCAAACCCTGATTCTGATGGAGGGAATTATCAGCGTTTCAGCTTATATCGGTTCTCAAAAAAGTGAGGTATGCCCTAGGCCATAGGCCATAGGCCATAGGCCCTAGGCCCTAGGCCCAGTCGTACCTCATCTTTCTGAGAAAGGCTATATTTCGCAAGAGGTCTAATGTGCCACTTGGCTTTAGTCTTGTTTGTTTTTGCAATCTTGACTAACTTAGGGAATGCTGCTTAAATAAAATGTTTATGCTCCATGTTGCAAGTTGAAGGAAAATTATAATGGGATTGCACACAGGAATTGACAAATTTATCCCTACGGTTGAACGACAATTTAGGGCAGGGCCTAACGAAACTTGGCGCTTTTACTATCCCAATACGGCAGACTTTAATTTCAACTACTACAAACTACTGAGCGATGCTACAGAAAGCGCGATCGCACTTAACACGAATCCTAATTTGAGAATTGCGATCGTTGGTGCAGGATTGGCGGGTTTGACGGCGGCTAGAGAACTTTTTCGGTGCGGCTATAGGGCGATCGATTTGTACGAGGCTAGCGATCGCATCGGCGGCCGAACCTACTCAATTCCCCTCCACACGCCACACACAGACTCTCACACAGTTTTTGAAATGGGCGCGATGCGAATTCCCTTTTTCCCAGCCCCCGGAAGCGGCAATAGCGTTATGGACTACTACAGCAGTCTATTTCAAATTGCCACTCAACCCTTCCCCGATCCCGGTTCCAAAGTAGCGGATACGGGCATTTTCCTCAACAAAGGCTACGGGCCCAATATTAACGATCCCTACTCCGAACCTACCCTCGACATCTGGGAGGCGGGTGCGCCGGAGCCCCCTAACCCTTTGTTACAGCAGATTTACCAAAAATGGTCGAGCTTTGCAACTCAAGTGATTCAGGAGTGCGAGAAACACTATGAAAGCGACGATTGGCAAACTTTCTGGCATCAGTTGGTACAGCATTACTGGGACAAAAATTTTCGAGAATTGGTGTATATGCCCGCCGCCGAATACAATCCGACTCAGCCGGGGTTCTTTGGCGGACTGGGCATGACGGAAGAAGAAAGCAATCTGTTTTATACCATCGGGGCAGGTGATGGCAGTTGGGGTGCGTTCTATGATATTTCTTGCTTATATCCCATTCGTACTTTACTGTTTGGTTTTGGCACGAATCATCAATTAATTGAGGGCAGATTTGACAGTCAGAAAAACTTCTTGCCGGGAATGGAATATAAAATTCCGCCCCATGATAGCTTGCATCAACCTCTGGTTGCGCCCCACTATTTAGGCGTTCAGTCATTAGCTGAATGTCTGTTTTATCAACCTGTGGTTAGCAAGTTTGTGGAATCGATCTCGCTATATCGAGCAACGCACTCAGAGGAATATGACATTAACCTCTACACCCGGAACCCTGTTAAAAAGTTGAAGCGTCACTCGGATGGGAAGATCGAGGTTTCTTCTAGCGCCATAGAGCCAAAAATCTACGATGCTGTAATCCTGACTGCACCTACCTGGGCTTTGCAAATAAGTACCGACTTTGAGGGTTTCGATCCTAAAACTCAACTCCCTTTCAGCGTATTGAATAGTATCAAAGTTTCTCACTGGATCTCAAGCTGCAAAGTATTTTATCCTCTGAAAGAGCGGTATTGGGGTGAAGGTAAAAAGATACCTCAATTAATCAGCACTGATACTTACCTTCAGGGTATCTACGGCTATGCAGTTAAGGATGAGCCGGGAGCGCTACTTCTGAGTTATACTTGGGAAGATGATGCTAATAAATTGCTGGCTTTTGCCCATGAAACTGCAACAATTAAAGCAGCCAATCGCGCTCTAGCTCAAAAGTGTCTGGAGGAATTGGACAACTTACTCCTGAGTTGTGTTAACATTCAAACACCCATTTCTCCTTATGTAGACGCTCGAAAACCTACAGTAATTCAGTGGTCGAAAAAGCCAAGTTATCGCGGATGTGCAAAGCTCTACCGAGAGACAAGTTGGAACACGGATTATTTGTTACTGAGATACAATCAGGATATGAGCGCTCGTTCAAATCTCTACTTTGCAGGGGAAGCTTTTTCTGTGGAAGGTGGTTGGCTAGAGCCAGCTTTGCGATCGGGGCTGGATGCTGTCATTCATCTGGTTCAGAATACAAATGGTGAGTTTCTGAATAATTTTCAATATAAGGATTATCCTCTGTACGATCGCTGGAGTCCTTGTTTCCACCAATAAAAAGCAGGTACGTAGTTGGGCTTCAGCCCTCTTTCAAAGGTACGTACTTGCGCGGAGAGCGCTCCTTCTTATAGTCTCGCTTAGGGCTTTAGCCCAACAACGTGCCAAAGAGGGCTAAAGCCCAACAACGTGCCTTTTAAGATTAAAAAGTATGGATTCAGGGATTGAACTCGACGGTTATCAACTGATAGATTGGCTCTACGAAAGCGAAAACTCGCTGGTTTACCGAGGTATTCGGCTAGAGGATAGCCAACCTGCGATTCTGAAAATACTCAAACAGGATTATACAAAACCAACGGCAGAAATTCGGTACAAGCAGGAGTACGAACTAACGCGATCGCTCAACTTAGAAGGGACAATCAAAGTCTATGGGTTAGAAGAAACTTCAAAGAACAAAATTTTAATATTTGAGGATTTTGGGGGAATTTCGCTCAAGCAATGGCTCAATAATAGAGAAGATAGTCTCCGTGTTTTACCACTGAAAGAATTTTTGCCCATTGCCATACAAATTAGCGACATCTTAGGCCAAGTTCATGCTGCTGGTGTCATCCATAAAGACATTAATCCTGCCAATATTCTCATTAATTTAACTACGGGAAAAATTAAGCTGATTGATTTTGGCATTTCTAGCACCTTTAGTCGGGAAGTCCCAACCCTAAAGAATCCTAACGTTTTGGAGGGAACCTTAGCTTATATTTCTCCAGAGCAAACGGGAAGGATGAATCGATCGCTCGATTACCGTACTGATTTTTACTCGTTAGGCGTAACTTTCTATGAACTTCTAATAGGACAAAAACCATTTATTGCTAGTGACGAGCTAGAGCTGATCCATTGTCATTTAGCAAGGCGATCGACTCCACCGCATGAGGTAGTCGCGACTATACCGATCGCGCTTTCCAACATTGTGATGAAGCTGATGGCAAAAACAGCCGAGGAGCGCTATCAGAGTGCTTGGGGATTGAAAGCAGATTTAGAGATATGTCTAGAGCAACTGAACGCTATAGGCGCGATCGCGGATTTTTCTCTAGCAACTCAGGATATTTGCGATCGCTTCCAAATTCCCCAAAAACTCTATGGGCGCGACACAGAAGTTGCAGCCTTGCTTGCAGGTTTCGAGGGGGTGAGTCAGAGTAATGCACCAACTGGAACTGGTACTGAACTAATGCTAGTGGCGGGTTATTCTGGAATGGGAAAATCAGCATTAGTTGCAGAAATTCACAAGCCGATTACCAAAGCGCGAGGCTACTTTATTTCCGGTAAATTCGATCAATTTCAGCGCAATATCCCATACTCAGCTATGGTTGCAGTCTTTCAAGATTTGAGCCGACAGATCCTCAGCGAAACAGAAGAACAACTCAATAAATGGCGACAAAAACTGTTAGCTGCACTCGGAGAAAATGGACAAGTAATTATAGATGTCATCCCGCAGATCGAGTTAATTATTGGCAAACAACCCCCCATTCCAGCACTCGGAGCTACCGAGTTACAAAATCGATTCAACCGGGTTTTTACTAACTTTATTCAAGCCTTTTGTTCTCCAGATCATCCATTAGCAATCTTTCTCGATGACTTGCAGTGGGCGGATGCAGCTACTCTGAAATTGATTGAACTCATCCTGAAAGATCGGGAAACTCAGAATTTATTCCTAATTGGCTCCTATAGAGACAACGAAGTGAGCACCACTCATCCTTTGAATGTGATGTTAGAAGCACTGCGATCAGAAGAAATACAAGTAAACGAAGTGCGGCTAACTCCTCTAACACTAGAACATATTAGCCAACTAATTGCCGACACTTTGCGTAGCGCGATCGACACAGTTCAACCCCTAGCCAAATTAACACTACACAAAACAGAAGGAAATCCTTTTTTTGTCAATGAATTTCTGAAAACACTTTACACCGAGAATCTACTCACCTTCGATTATTCCTCCCGCTCGTGGCACTGGAACATTGCCCAAATTGATAGAAAGGGAATTACCAATAACGTTGTCGAGTTAATGATTAGTAAGCTGAAGAAACTCCCAGACACAACTCAACAGGTGCTTTGTCTGGCAGCTTGCATTGGTGCAGAGTTCGATCTTGGTACTTTATCAACTGTTGCTGAAAAATCGGCTAAAGAAGTTTTCTCGGATCTCAAAGAAGCAATTGAGGCAGGGCTAATTTCTTCTGCTTCTGAACTAAACGCTCAATTGCTAATTCAGAAATACCGATTTGAACACGATCGCATCCAGCAAGCTACTTATTCGCCGATAGAAGAATTGGAAAAAAAGGCAACTCACCTGAAAATTGGTCGTCTGCTTTTGCAGTTTACTCCTTCAGAAATCTTGCCGGAACAAATCTTTAAGATCGTCGATCATTTCAACTTAGGAGCGAGTTTAGTTACCAGTTCAGAAGAACGAGAAGAAATAGCTCAATTGAATCTCATAGCAGGCCAAAAAGCCAAAGCTGCAACTGCCTATGAAGCAGCAGTTCGCTATTTACAAATGGGACTGGAACTTTTGTCACCTCAGAAGTGGGATCAGCAGTATAACTTGACACTTAAACTATATGAAACAGCGGTTGAAGCAGAATACATAAACGCTAATTTTGAGAAAGCCGAGCAATTAGCGGACGAGATTATTCAACAAGCGAAAAATCGGTGCGATCGCGCTACTGCTTATGAACTTAAAGTTCAGCTTTATACCGCTCAGAACTTGCCGATTAAGGCGCTAGAAACAGGTTTACAAGCAGTAGAACTATTAGGGACACAGTTAGTAACTGACACAGCAAACGCCATCGAGCTACCTTCCTTAGAAGAGAGCGATCGCTTCCCTGAAATGACTGATTCAGCACAACTGTCAGCGATGCGAATTCTGATGTCAATTTGTCCTTCAGCTTATTTTGCCCGACCGGAAGCACTGATGTCAATCGTGCTGACAATGATTCGTTTAACCCATCAGCAAGGTTATTCTGCTCTAGCTGCTTATGGTTACGTTTGGTATGCCGCTATCTGTTCCGCCCAAGGTGAAATAGAGATAGGATATCATGCCGGACAACTAGCGCTCAAATTGGTTGATAAGTTCCATGCGAAGGAATTAAAAGCAAAGGTAATTAACTTGTTCTGCGTGTTAGTTCGTCATTGGAAAGAACCTGCTAAAAACAGTATTTCTGCATTGCAAGAAGGCATACAAAGCGGACTGGATACAGGAGATAACGAATATGCTTGCTACTGCATCAAAGATTACTGCGTACATTTGTTTTTAACAGGGCGAAATCTGTCAGAAGTCGAAACTAAAATGGCTCAATCTGTTGGGCAATTGCGGAAGCTAAAGCAAGAATATTCGCTCTATCAAACTAATATCTGGCAACAAGTTACAGCGAATTTGTTGGGACAATCTGAAAATCCATCTAATTTGCCAGGAGACTACTTTGATGAAGCAGAAATTTTGCCTCGTTTGGTAGCAGCAAACAATCTTACCTTGCTGTGTATAGTTTATCTAGCTAAGTTGAATTTGGCTTACTTGTTCAGAGATTATGAGACTGCAAAAACTTACTCAGCAACCGCCGCAAATTATCTCCCAGCAGTCATGGGATTCATGTATGTCGCCATTCACAACTTTTATACTTCTCTAACCCTCCTTGCCCAAGCTACTCCTGACCAAACAGAAGCACTCCAACAAGTAGAAAAAAACCAGACTCAAATGCAGCACTGGTCAGACTATGCTCCCGCCAATTTTCAACACAAATATCATCTAGTAGCTGCCGAAAAAGCGCGAGTTATTGGGCAATATTGGGAAGCAGCACAATACTACGAACAGGCCATAAAAGGAGCAAGAAAAAATAGTTACTTGCAAGAGGAAGCGCTAGCTTGTGAATTAGCTGCGGAGTTCTTTTTGGGGCGGGGTATGGAGACACTGGGGCGAACCTATCTTCAAGAAGCTCACTATGCTTACACTTGCTGGCAGGCAAAAGCAAAAGTCGAAGATTTAGAGCAACGCTATCCTCGATGGTTAGTAAATACTTCTCCTACTCGTACTTTCACTACCAAAACTACCAGTAAAACCCAAACAAGCTCCCGTCAATCACTCGATTTAGCCACAGTTATTAAAGCATCTCAGGCTATTTCTGGAGAGATTGTTATGGAACAGTTGCTCCGAAATTTGATGAAAGTTTTAATTGAAAATGCTGGCGCACAAGTTGGATATTTGATTTTAGCATCTCAGGGAAATTTTCTAGTTGAAGCTGAGGGATCTGTTAATTCAGAGCAGGCTACTGTATTGCAGTCAATCGAGCTTGAAAGTAGCCAAAAACTGCCCATAGGCTTAGTTCAATATGTAGCAAGAACTCAGGAAGATGTAGTTTTAGCTGATGCTACAAATGAGGGAGTTTTTACCAAAGAACCTTATATTGTCAAGCAGCGTCCCAAGTCAGTTTTATGCGCTCCGATTATTAATCAAGGCAAACTGGTGGGGATTGTGTATTTAGAAAATAACTTGACGACAGGTGCTTTTACTTCCGATAGATTGGAAGTTCTCAAAGTCTTATCCTCCCAAGCAGCTATTTCCATAGAAAATGCCTTGCTGTATCGCACTTTAGAAGATAAAGTTCAAGAACGCACGGCTCAACTAGCTCAAGCCAATCAAGAAATTAGCAATCTTAATAAACGTCTTAAAGCCGAAAATGTCCGCATGAGTGCAGAACTCGATATTGTCAAACAACTGCAACAAATGGTGTTGCCCAAACAATCAGAACTTGTAGCTATTGAAGGCTTAGAAATAGCTGGCTTTATGGAACCAGCAGACGAAGTTGGCGGCGATTACTACGACGTATTGCAACAGGATGGTCAAGTCAAGATTAGCATTGGCGATGTCACCGGACATGGTTTAGAAAGCGGCGTGTTGATGATTATGGCACAAACTGCTGTCAGGACGCTTCAGAAAATGAACGAAACAGATCCAGTGAAGTTTTTGGATGTCATCAACCAGACTCTTTATGACAATCTGCAACGCATGGACTCCCAGAAAAATATGTCTCTAGCTATCTTAGACTATGCCGGAGGTGTCCTCAAGTTAAGCGGACAACATGAGGAAATGATTGTGGTGCGCGCTGATGGGACACTGGAGTGCATAGACACGATAGATTTAGGATTTCCTATTGGGTTAGTAGAAGAGATTGGCGAGTTTGTTACTCAAGCAGAAGTGCAGTTAAATCCTGGGGATGTGGTGGTGCTTTATACTGATGGAATTCCTGAAGCTTTCGATATTAATAAAGCGCAGTACGGATTAAAGAGGTTGTGGCAAGTGGTGGTTGAAAATCGTCAGCGCTCTGCCCAAGAAATTCGGGAAGCCGTGATTGATGATGTGCGGCAGTATATTGGTGTTCAGAGGGTGTTTGATGATATTACTTTGGTGGTGATGAAACAGAAATAGAGTTCCACACCCCCTGGATCTGCCGTTGAAATTTGGGCAACCACGGGGGAACCGCCCCAACCACCCCAAGTGGGCATTGCTCCTAATGTAGAAACTTTCGTCCCTAAGAAACGGAGACTGAAAAATAAAGATGCCAGCTTACCAAGGGCTTCCGATCATGGTGAAACTACTCCAGTAGTAAGGATGAGAAAAATTTTGGTTTGCTTGTTGTAAATTAGCAGGTAAATTTACCTTGCCGCCTGTTGTTACTAGCTGTCCGTTTTCCAGCCGCACTTTACCGGACATTATTGCTTGTTGAGCCAGTTGCAAAGCTTCTGCCTTAGTTGTGGTTCCTCGCAACTGGTGGTAAAATTCGCTCATCAGCGCCAAAGTGCCTCCATCGTCAACATACCACAAACTCCCTAAAGCAGATTTCGCGCCGGATTTGACTGCTAAACCTCCAAAACCTAACTCTGCTTCCCGATCGCCCACAGCAGTTCTACAAGCACTCAATACTAACAAGTCTACCTGCGGATTGCGCCAATTTAAACTCTCCATGCGATCGAGCTGCAATTTAGAATTCCACAGTTGAATGTAAGAATTGCTCGGTTTTCCAGGTTTGAATTCAGCGTGGGTTGCTAGGTGAACTATCCGAAATCCTCCCTTGGCGTGTTCCGAGTTGAGATTATCTATAGTGAAAGTTGAATTGAGGAAAGATGGCCCGTGCCACTGAGCAGAAATCGCCTGCAATTCGATCGGCACAC
Source organism: Microcoleus sp. MP8IB2.171 (assembly GCA_030248405.1). GTDB lineage: Bacteria > Cyanobacteriota > Cyanobacteriia > Cyanobacteriales > Microcoleaceae > Microcoleus. The sequence continues at coordinate 1,153 of JARCMA010000212.1, read as the reverse complement.
TGGGCAAGGGCTGTTGGTCAACAAATTCTGACCTTCCCATTGCTAGCACTGTGGCGTCTCTAACAGCTTTATAATCGGTATTAGTCGAACTAAAACTTGGAATTAGGCTAAAACTGTATTTTTCAATCAAGAAGCCTTTACCGTCGTGCAAAGCGGCAAAGGGCAGGCTCCGCAATCCGGGATCGACTGACAGTAATAAAGTTTGAATTCCTAAGTTTTCTAAGTCTTTTTCTAGGGGTGCGATCGCCCATTTATAGATTTGCTGGGCGGAGGCTAGATAACTGGTAGTACCGCGTTTTAGGGGATTGGTGATTTCATCGCGGAACTCCTTGACGATGGGGAATAAAGCTGATCTGTTGGCTTCGGGAACGCTGTAGTGAATCGGCCGCCCCACGGGAGGAACTAAAATTAGTTCCAGTCCATCTTCTCGCGAGACTATGTAGATAATACCAGACCGCTTGCCCGGTTGCTGTGCGATATCTTGTAAAGTTTGTTGGAAGGTCGAAATCAAGACTTTTTCCTCTGGGATGTTGGCTTTTACCCCCAAGTATTCTCCAAATTCTTGATTCCTCATTTCTTCGATTCCCCAGAGTGTTTTCTGTATGTCGTTACCTTCAAAAAGTCGATCGGGAGGCGGGGCGTACCCCAGAACTAAATTAGAAGTAGGGTTAACTGTTGGTGCTTGTTTGGATGCTGGTGAAGATGCTACGATGCCGGCGGGTAATTGACTGGTGATACTTTGATCGATGGTTAAAACTCGATCGGCTGCTACACCGGGATTGTCTAGCGGTGGAATTTTGCGGCGTTGAAAGTCTTCTGAATCAGGGGTTGAAGATTCTCCTTGCGGTGTGGGTGTATCGGCGGCTGTAGGCGATTTTGGTGCTGTCACAGGTGCGGGCACTTGTATTTCCGTAGTATCGATTGGAGTGGGAGTGACACTTGGAGTGGGAGTGGGAGTGACACTTGGAGTGGGAGTGACACTCGTAGTGGGAGTGGGAGTGACACTCGGAGTGGGAGTGACACTCGTAGTGGGGGTGGGAGTGACACTTGGAGTGGGAGTTGGAGTGACACTTGGAGTGGGAGTTGGAGTTACTAGCGGATTGGGAGTGACAACTGGAGTGGGAGTTGGAGTTACTAGCGGATTGGGAGTGAC
>JARCMA010000211.1 GCA_030248405.1 Microcoleus sp. MP8IB2.171 | reverse complement strand
TAATTCAGGGCGATCGAGCTGCATAATCAGTCGCGTGCGATCGAGGGTTTCTAGTTGAATCAAAGGCTCAATTATTTGGACTAATTCTTCATCAATCTCGCCAAATTTCACTTGTAGCATACTCTCAACCATCAAGCGTTGACTGCGCTGGATACCTTCCTGGATACCTCGCTGAATACCTTCCTGGATACCTTCCTGGATACCTTCTTGGATACCTCGCTCGATACCTCGCTGAGTTGCATCTTCAAGTCGTTGCAAGTAGAGGGGTGACAGTTCCATAATTAACTCCCGATCTTCTCGATCTATGTCTTGACGGACTTCTAAAATCGTTCGCAAGTTGTACAACAATTTTAACGCGCTCAACCGAAAGAAATTATCAATAGTAGTAAAGTGGGATGCCGCGCACTCTACATATCGTAGAGTGCGCTGTCTCTTTAGGATTCCGTTTGATTTTCAGGCTGAAAACGAGCTAGTAATTCCGATCGCTCTAGCTGCATAATCAGCCGCGTGCGATCGAGGGTTCCTAGTTGAATCAAAGGCTCAATTATTTGGGCTAATTCTTCATCAATTTCGCCAAATTTCACTTGTAGCATACTTTCAACCATCAAGCGTTGACTGCGCTGAATACCTTCTTGGATACCTCGCTGGATACCTTCCTGGATACCTTCCTGAATACCTTCCTGAATACCTTCTTGGATACCTCGCTGGATACCTTCCTGAATACCTCGCTGGATACCTTCTTGGATACCTCGCTGAGTTGCATCTTCAAGTCGTTGCAAATAGAGGGGTGACAGTTCCATAATTAACTCCCGATCTTCTCGATCTATGTCTTGGCGGACTTCTAAAATCGTTCGCAAGTTGTACAACAATTCTAACGCGCTCAACCGAAAGAAATTATCAGAGGGTAATTCTCTCAATTCGGCAATAGCTTGCTTTTGCACGTTTCCCTTCCCCAAAACCCTCAGCCACAGCGTTTCGGGAGTGCGGGGCAGTTGGTGAATGGCAATGATTACTGCTTTCAGAGACGGACTCAGAAATAAACTCCATTGACCCAATTTTCGGGTTCGGGAATCGCTCCAAATCCAGCTAGCATGGTGTCGGAAACCGTCGGCGACAGTATCCAGAGTTGGGGCAAGTCTGCCTCTGCAATCCTGCTATTATCTCTGGCTGCGACTCGTTCATATTCGGCGTGGACATCAAATAGTTTGCCCAGACAACTGCGAATTTCTCCGATTTGCACTGGACTGCGGAATGGTTCCAATACAGCGGGTTTTGCTGCTATTTTACCCAGAATGCCGAGGGTCGTTGGTTCGACATCAGGTTCCGCTTTTGGGGCAAAGAAAACGTCAATCTGTCTCACTTCTCCAGCAATGTCGCGGCTGGTTTCGACATTGCCGAGAGGGGTTAATAGTTCTTTGAGATATTGTTTTGCGAATTGGTCGTGAATAAATCTAGTCATGAGAATTGTCAGCTATCAACTGTTTAAAAACCTCGCCACTACTCGTCTACTCGCTACTCGTTACCAGGCTCTGCCTGGTAATGCAGAACCGGAGGCTCTGCCTCCATTGTTGCAGCGGAGGCTCTTCCTCGGTAAAATTTCAGGCTCTGGCTGGGAACCAGTTAAACCAGTTAAAACCAGTTAAATCTGATCGTGAAAATTGTCAGCTATCAACTGTTTAAAAACCTCGCCATCAACTATCAATTATCAACTATCAATCATCAACTGTCAACTTTTGACAGCATTTACCCTCGCAGTTGCGCCGACTGCGAATACAGCCGTATTCCTCGAAGCGTTGACTGTGTTTGCGGACAGTAGGATAGGCAAGCAAATGTAAAGGAATTCCGATTAGTTTGTACAGCAATCGACCAGCAGCATGAAGAATATCCCAAGTTTCGCTCAAGTTAGGTTCTCGAACAAATTCTCCTATTTCATCTTTTAAGGCAATCCACTGAGATTGCAGAGTAGGAGAGTGACAATTATCATATGCTGTCATACCTTTTTGATAATTTTTCCAAATTTTGTTCATAGATTTAATCAAATCTGGCTTAGTTCTGATAATATCAGAAGTTAATCTGAGATTACAATCATCCGGTCTTTTAAGGAAATCAGCTATGCGACTCTCTCAAATGCTTTTCGTCACCCTGCGGGAAGACCCCGCAGAAGCAGAAATTCCCAGCCACAAACTATTACTCCGTGCGGGATACATCCGGCGCATCGGTAGCGGCATTTACGCTTATCTGCCTTTGATGTGGCGAGTTCTCAAAAAAGTATCCCAAATTGTGCGGGAAGAAATGGATGCTACGGGCGCTCAAGAATGCCTTCTCCCGCAATTGCAACCTGCTGATTTGTGGCGGGAATCTGGTCGCTGGGATACCTACACTCAAGCTGAAGGTATCATGTTTTCTCTCACAGACCGTCGCGATACTGAGTTGGGATTGGGCCCAACTCACGAAGAAGTGATTACTACAATTGCTAAAGATATGATTCGTTCCTATCGGCAATTGCCCGTACATCTCTATCAAATTCAAACTAAGTTTCGCGATGAAATTCGCCCGCGTTTTGGGTTGATGCGCGGTCGCGAGTTTATTATGAAAGATGGCTATTCTTTTCACACTAGCGAAGAAAGTTTGAAAAAAACTTATCAGGATATGGATCGAGCATACAGCAATATGCTGCGCCGATCGGGCTTGCAATTCCGAGCAGTAGATGCCGATTCTGGTGCAATTGGTGGCTCTGGTTCTCAAGAGTTTATGGTGCTGGCAGAAGCGGGTGAGGATGAAGTTCTTTATACTGAAGACGGTCAGTATGCGGCTAATGTGGAGAAGGCTGTATCGATTCCTACTGATGCGGAACTGTCGCCCTTTGCAACTTTTGAAAAGCGGGAAACGCCGGGAACTGACACAATTGATAAACTTTGCAAGTTTTTGAAGTGTTCTCCGACGCAAGTTGTCAAAAATGTGCTTTATCAGGCTGTTTATGACAGCGGTATTACAGTTTTGGTATTGGTAAGCATTCGCGGCGACCAAGATGTGAATCAGGTAAAGTTGCTGAATGAATTAACTAAGTTGGCACCAAATTATCAAGCTAAAACTATCCTGTTTTTGACGGTTCCTGATGCGGAAGCTCAGCGGAAATGGGCGGCTAAATCTTTGCCTCTGGGTTATATGGCTCCCGATGTTGCTGATGATTGTATCGCTGGGAGCAAGGAGGTAAATTCTAAGTTTTTGCGTTTGGTCGATCGCACTGCTGTCGATCTCACCAACTTTGTCACTGGTTCTAACGAGTCAGGATACCACGTTGTGGGAGCTAATTGGAACCAAGAATTTCCTCTACCTGCAACGGTTGTGGGTGTCAGAAGTGCCGTTGCGGGCGATCGGGCAATGCACAATCCCGAACAAACTTTGCAAAGCGCCAGAGGCATCGAAGTCGGCCACATCTTCCAATTAGGCACGAAATACTCCGAAGCAATGGGCGCCACCTACACCAACGAACAAGGCGAAGAAATGCCCTTTATCATGGGCTGCTACGGTGTTGGCGTGTCGCGGCTAGCTCAATCTGCCGTAGAACAATCCTACGACAAAGACGGGATAATCTGGCCAGTGGCGATCGCGCCCTATCACGCGATCATTAGCATCCCGAATATTTCCGACGCCCAACAAGTAGAACTCGCCGAAAAACTCTATGCAGAACTCAATCAATCTGGCATTGAAACCCTGTTAGATGACCGCGACGAACGAGCCGGAGTTAAATTTAAAGATGCCGATTTAATTGGCATTCCCTATCGAATTGTGACTGGCCGTTCCCTGAAAACAGGTAAAGTTGAAATTGTGGAAAGAGCAACTCACAAATCCCATGAAATTCTCATTGAGGAAGTTAATGCTACTTTGAAACAGTGGATTGAGGCCGCCATCAAATAAGTTTTTATAACAGTAAGGTGCGTGGCGCGCACCTTACACTAGCCCAAAATATCAGTTGTTATGCGCTTAAATTCTCTGTCAAAAAACAATAAAACAATGAGTGCATGGCTTTGAGCTTTGCCCTGAATGTGCAGCTAGCAAAGTGCACAGCCTGCACCCTAAATTAACGAGTAGTAAGGTGCGATATGAATCTGAATATAAGTCAGTTTCTTCGATTCCCTCAATCCAGAATTGGGCGCTACTTAGCCCAAGTAACTGTCCTTGCGATCGCTTACGCCGTGGGGGCGAGGCTAGCATTATCAATTCAAGGTGTCAATCCCTTTGCTTCCTCGGTGTGGCCGCCCGCAGGCATTGCACAAGCCGGATTTTTATTGTTTGGCAAAAAAGTCTGGCCTGCGATTGTTTTGGGTATATTTTTACTCAATTTTGTTAACCCAACTGAACAGATATTTGCGATTTGGCTGGGAGGAAACATTGGCGCTATTTTGCAAGCTTTTTTTGCAGCAACTGTGCTGCGCTGGCTGGGGTTTCGTCCCTCGCTAGAACGTTTGAAAGATGTAGTTAATTTAATCTTGTTTGGCGGTCTAATTTCTACTCAAATCAGTTGTACTATCGGCGCGCTTTCCATATATTTGGCTGGTAAAGTAGATTTGTCAGAATATTGGTCGGTTCGGTGGAATTGGTGGTTGGGTGACGCAATGGGAGTTTTGATTTTGACTCCCTTAATCCTCATTATTTTTCGTCCTAAAGTAACCGCCGATCGCTTAAAAATAAAAACACATCTTGCGAAAAGTTATTTAATTTGGCGGGGAATATGGTTGATATTATTAATTGGGGTGAGCTGGTTTGTATTTGTATCTAAAAATGACGCTTCTATTTCTCGCTATCCCCTTGAATATTTGCCGTTTCCTTTGATAATTTGGGCGGCGCTCCAATTCGGTCAGCGAGCCGCTGTTTTGGCATCGTTAGTTGTCTCAAGTATCGCAATTTTAGGCAGTTCTAATGGAGGCGGGCCATTTATAGCCAAAGCCGAAAATATTAGTCAGGCTATTCTATTTTTACAAGCTTTTATGGCTGTAGTTACGATTACTTCGCTGTTATTGGCAGCGACGGTAGCAGAACGCGCAGCGGCCGAAAATTCTCTGCGAAAAAGTGAGATTAAATATCGAGAATTAGTGGAAAATGCTAACAGTATTATTGTCAAATTGAAGCCAAACGGCACAATTATATTTTTTAATGAGTTTGCCGAAATATTGTTTGGCTACAATCAGGAAGAAATCCTTGGAAAAAATGCACTGGGAACAATTATTCCCCAAACCGACGACGAAGGGAATAACTTAGAGTTGGTTTATAATGAAATTTTACAAAATCCCGATCGCTTTACTAACTATGAAAATGAAAATATCCGGCGCGACGGATCTCGCATTTGGGTATCTTGGGCAAATAAACCGCTGTTTGATGCAGCGGGAGAACTCCAAGGCATCCTCTGCATCGGGACAGATATCACCGATCGCCGAAACGCTGAAATAGCCTTGCAAAAGTTGAATGAAAAGCTGGAAATCCGAGTAGAAGAGCGGACAAATGCCCTCAAACAAAGCGAACTTCAGCTACAGAAACAGAAATCGGCGTTAATTGATTTAGCCAAAAATAAAGCGCTGAATCAAGGCGATTTAACTAAAGCGCTTCAAGAAATAACTGAAACTGCTAGCCGTACTCTGGAAGTTGCGCGATCGAGTGTCTGGTTGTACGATCGCCCTAAATCCAAGATGGAGTGCCTGGATTTGTTCGATCGCGCCGCCAACCAGCACTCAGACGGTTTGGAATTAGCAGCAGCAGACTATCCTGTCTATTTTCAAGCACTGCGAGAAGAACGCGCAATTGCTGCCTTTGACGCGCAAAAAGATTTTAGAACTAGAGAATTTGAGGAATCTTACCTAATTCCATTGGGCATCACTTCCATGCTAGATACGCCGATTCAAATAGGCGGAGAAACAGCAGGAATTTTATGTTTGGAACACGTAGGAATGCCGCGCAATTGGACTATTGAAGAACAAAGTTTCGCTGTTTCTCTAACAGATTCTGTAACTTTCGCAGTGGAAGCGCGGGAACGCCAGCGCGCTGAAGAAGCGCTGCGACAAGCTGAGGCCAAATACCGCAGCATTTTTGAAAATGCGATCGTCGGCATCTTTCAAACTACTCCCGATGGGGAATATCTCAGCGTCAATCCTGCTTTGATTCGCATTTATGGTTACAGTTCCTGCGACGAGTTGATGGCAAATTTAACTGATATCAACCGCCAGCTATATGTAGACCCAGAACAGCGGGCAGAAGTCATAGAATTAATGCGAATTAACGGCAAAGTATCGGATTTTGAATCTCAAGTTTACCGTCAAGATGGCAGTATAATTTGGATTGCCGAAAATGCTTATACTGTCTGCGACATACATGGAAATTTGCTTTATTACGAAGGTACTGTTGAAGATATCACAACTCGCAAAGAAGCTGAGGCAGCTTTGCGCTTAGAACAAGAAAAATCCGATAGCCTCCTGCTCAACGTGTTGCCGCAAGCGATCGCCGAAAGACTCAAACAAGACCAAAGCATCATCGCCGATACTTTTGCCGAAGTCACAGTATTATTTGCAGATATAGTCGGTTTTACCACAATTAGTTCCCAAATTTCTCCGCCAGAATTAGTTTCCTTGCTTAACGACATTTTTTCCACATTCGATCGCCTAGCCCAAAAGCACGGATTGGAAAAAATTAAGACGATTGGTGACGCTTATATGGTAGTAGGAGGGCTGCCGGTGCCCCGCAGCGATCATGCAGAGGCGATCGCCCAAATGGCCCTGGATATGCAGCAGGCAATTATTGATTTCAGCCACACCCAAAATCAAGATGTCAGCATCAGAATCGGCATCAACAGCGGCCCGGTTGTCGCGGGAGTCATCGGGATTAAAAAATTCATCTACGATTTGTGGGGAGACACCGTTAACACCGCTTCCCGCATGGAATCCCACGGCTTACCGGGAAGCATCCAAGTCACATCTGCAACTTATGATATATTGCAGTACAAGTATGTATTTGAAAGTCGTGGCGCGATCGAAGTCAAAGGCAAAGGTGAAATGAACACTTATTTTCTCACAGGCATTAAATTGTAAAAGAAGGAAGAAGGAAGAAGGAAGAGGGAAGAAGGAAGAGGAAAAAAAGAGGGAAAAAGGAATAAACAATGTTCAGCTCATATTTGTGCAATTAATTAGATCCTAATCGTCTTAGCTGTTTGCATAGCTAGTTAAAAATATTAAGCTGAGTATGAACCAAAACAAAAATCTGTTTCTGCGATTTGCTCAATCTATAAATTGGCAATACTTAGCAAAAATAGCTACCATTGCCTTTGTTTACGCTTTAGGAGCAAAAATAGCAGTTTCAATCCCAGGCGTAAATAAATTAGCTACCTGCGTCTGGCCGCCCGCAGGAATTGCACAAGCTGCAATTTTATTATTTGGTTGGCGCGTGTGGCCGGGAATAGCTTTAGGCGTATTTTTTTACGAGACTATTAACCTCAATGTATCGTTAACACTTGCAACAATAAGTGCCTTTTGCGCTTGTTTACAAGCTTTGTGCGCCTTTACCTTGCTGCAAAAATTCAAGTTTCGCCCGTCACTCGATCGGCTGATCGATGTAGTCAATTTAGTCTTTTACGGTGCTGTAGTTGCCACTCAAATAAACTGCACTCTCGGCACGCTGCGCCTGTGTGTAACTGGTCTAGTTGACTGGAGCGAATATTGGGGAATTCGGTGGAATTGGTATTTGGGAGACACCTTGGGAGTTTTAATTTTTACGCCCTTGTTGTTGATTACATACCAAAAAATAGCGGCACGAAATCAAGCAAATACAGGCAATAAAACAATTGCCAACCAAATCTGGCGCGGCATATGCTTGCTATTATTGGTAACAGTCAGTTGGCTAGTATATAACTCAAAAAGTGAAGGTAATATCTCCAGTTATCCCCTCGAATACTTGCCATTTCCTTTAGTCATTTGGGCAACGATTCAATTCGGCCAGCGCGGGGCTGTTTTAGCATCTTTTATTGTATCCAGTATCGCCATTTGGGGCGGTTCTCAGGGAGGTGGCCCTTTTATTGCTAAAGCGGAAAATATCAATCAAGCAATCTTATTTTTGCAGGCTTTTATGAGCGTAATTGTAGTTACATCGCTGCTGTTGGCCGCCACTGTAGCCGAACGCGCCTCAGCAGAGGATTCGCTGCGGGAAAGCGAAATTAAGTATCGGGAATTAGTGGAAAATGCTAACAGCATTATTTTAAAACTAGATACGGAAGGTAATATTACTTTTTTTAACGAATTTTCACAGAAATTTTTTGGTTACAGGGAAGAAGAAATACTGGGTAAAAATGCTGTTGGTACAATTATTCCCCAGACAGATACAGCGGGAAATGACCTGACAGTATTATTGAGTCATATTTTAAAGAACCCGGAACAGTATACGACAAATGAACATGAAAGCATTCAGCGTAACGGCAATCGGGTTTGGGTATCGTGGGCAAATAAACCGCTGTTTGATGCGGCCGGAAAGTTCGTGGGACTGTTGGCAATCGGTACGGATATCACAGGCCGCAGGCTGGCTGAAATGGCGCTTTATAAGCTGAATGAAGAGTTGGAATTTAGAGTTGAAGAACGAACTAATGCTCTCAATGATACTTTAAGTGCACTGCGAGTTCAACAGGAACAATCAGAACGGTTGTTGTTAAATATTTTGCCTGAAGAAATAGCCAATCGGTTGAAGCGGGGAGATAGTACGATCGCCGATACTTTTGCTGATGTTACTGTCTTATTTGCGGATATCGTAGGTTTTACTCAATTGAGTGCGCGAGTTTATCCAACAGAATTAGTTGCTTTGTTGAATGAGATTTTTTCGACTTTTGACAACTTAGCAGAAAGGCACGGTTTGGAAAAAATTAAGACGATTGGCGATGCTTATATGGTTGTTGGAGGGCTGCCAATTGCTCGCCCGGATCACGCAGAGGCGATCGCAGAAATGGCGATCGATATGCAAGAGGCAATTATTGACTTCAGCAAGACTAAAAATCAACATCTTAGTATCAGAATCGGCATCAACACTGGCCCGGTTGTCGCCGGAGTCATCGGCATTAAAAAATTTATTTACGATTTGTGGGGAGACACCGTTAATACCGCTTCCCGCATGGAATCTCACGGCTTGCCGGGAAGCATTCACGTCACAGCGACAACTTATCAGCAATTGGAGGAAAAGTATATATTTGAAAGTCGCGGTGCGATCGCAGTTAAAGGCAAAGGTATGATGAATACTTATTTATTACAATGTAGAAAGTGGATATAGAAGAAAGACTAAAGTCTTTACTACGAACCTAAAAAAAGGTTTGTAGTCAGGACTTTAGTCCTTTCTTAAGCAGTTAATTACATCTTGTACAAGTTAATTCCAGCTTCCTTAGCCATAATTTCCAAGCCCTTGTTTTGCAAGGTTTTAATTGCCTTCGTGGAGATGTGAAGTCTCACCCAGCGTTTCTCCTGCGGCCACCAAACCCGCTTCCACTGCAAATTTGCTTCTTGCAACTTGTGAGTGCGGTGGTGCGAGTGAGAAACTGCAAAACCGTTATTCGCCTTCTTCCCCGTTAGCTGACATTTCCGTGACATATTGCCCTCCAGATTACCGTTTTTTTGCGTGCAGCATTTCATTATACCCGAAGGAAGAAGGAAGAAGGAAGAAGGCTTGACTTATCCCTTTACCAATAGAAATAAACTCTTGCTCCCCCCCTTAGCAAGGGGGGGTTGGGGGGGTTAATTACATTGCACGTTCAGTCAACTTTGTCAAGACTTGATTCGATCGCTCGACAAACTCCTGCATCCCTTCAGCATCGAAACCCTTCTGGGCCATCAAAGCCAAGTCATAAACGTGGTGACAAATCATACTCGCCAACTGCGCCGACGGAGAGTCGCCACCGTCTTGAATAATCGCACCCTGACTCAAATTAGCCAGATTTTGAATCAGCGGGTGAGACGTATTCACCAACAAAACGTGTTCTTCGGGGAATTCGGCGGCTTGCTGCTGCAAAAGCGCCGTCATATCCCGCATCCGGCGCAAAGCTTCCGGTAAAAGTACGATCGCAGGTGGCGCACCCTCAGTAGAGTCAGACTTCAAAGCTTCAGTGCGAATGTTCACTTTCGGCTTATTGAGAGCCTTTTGGAACATTTCTTTAACTTGTTCGCTGCGAGTTTTATTCGTCGCCGGATCGACAATTTCCGCTTCTTTTTCTTTGTCAATTAGCGTGTCGTCAATGTCCGAATCCACCCGCGAGAATTTAACATCAGAATATTCTCTTTCCAAGAAGCTGATAAAGTGCGTGTCGATGAAAGAATCCATAAACAGCACTTCTAAACCTTGGCTTTTGTGCATTGCCACGTAAGTTGCTTGAGATGCCGGATCGGTACAATAAAACACGCGATTTTCGTGGCGTTTTTGATTGCGTTCCAAATACTCTTTTAGAGTCGTGTAAGGCTGCGTGGAACTAGAATTTTCCGACTTCGGAGTGACATCTTGCCACAAATCTCCTTCCTCTGTTTGCACCTGAACTTCTGGCGTTACAGTTTCTGGCTTCTCGGCTGTTGGTTCGTAGGTGCTGCGGTAGATTAAAATATCTTCGACTTGCTTTTTGAACTTGTCATCGTTGAGAGTTCCGAACTTGACAAAAGTGCCGATATCTTGCCAGCAGCGGATGTATTCGTCACGGTCGTCGCGGTAGAGTTCTTTCAGGCGATCGCCCACTTTTTTCGCAATATAATCAGCGATTTTCCGCACCGTGCGATTGCTTTGCAAAGAACTGCGAGAAACGTTCAGCGGAATGTCGGTACTGTCAATGACTCCCCGCAGCGGCATCAAGAATTTCGGGATAATTTCTTCGCAGTGGTCGCTGACAAAAACCTGGTTGCAGAATAGCTTAATATTGCCTTGGGTAACATCGACATCCGGCCGCAGTTTCGGAAAGAAAAGAATCCCGTTGACAATGAAAGGATAATCTGTATTCAGGTGTACCCACAACAGCGGCTCGTCTTGGAACGGGTAAAGGTAGCGGTAGAGTTCCAAGTAATCTTCTTTTTGCAAATTACTGGCTGATTCCCGCCAAATTGCTTTGTGCTTGTTGAGTTCTTCTCCCTCAAATTTGATGGGAACCGGCATGAAATCGCAGTAGGTTTTGATTAACTGCTTGATGCGGCTGGCTTCTACATATTCCTGTTCTTCATCTTGGAGGGTCAGAGTAATAGTAGTGCCTCGTTCCGTGCGGGCGGATTCTGATAGTTCAAAAGCGGGGGAACCGTCGCAAGACCAGTGTACTGCTTGGGAGCCTTCTTGGTAAGAAAGAGTATCAATCTCTACTTTCTGAGCCACCATGAAAGAAGAGTAGAAACCGAGGCCGAAGTGACCAATAATTGCGTCGTCGCCACTGCCTTGGTATTTTTGAATAAATTCTTCTGCGCTGGAGAAAGCGACTTGGTTGATGTATTTTTTTACCTCGTCGGGGGTCATGCCGATGCCGTTATCGGAAATTGAGAGGGTTTTGTTTTCTTTGTCAATGGCAATGTTGATTTGCGGTTCGCCAATGTCGCCGCTATATTCGCCGGAACGGGAAACCATTTTGAGTTTGGCAATGGCATCGACGCCGTTAGAAATTAGTTCCCGCAAGAAGACTTCGTGGTCAGTATATAGCGACTTCTTGATAATCGGGAAAATATTTTCGGTATGGATTGAGATTGTTCCCTGTTCTAAAACTGTCATAATTTTTCTCTCTGATGACTGCTAATTGCTTAGAAATAGCTATTTAATGATTTTCGGCGATCGTGCTCTCTTCTGCAAAAGGGATTACCACAAAAAGATGATTCGGTTTTCCCCACATCTTGCACAATTCTCAATCAGCCTTTCACGGGCGGGCTAGAAAATGCCAACTCCTACTCCCCACAAGATAATTCACTTTTTGTCGAACAGGCCGAAAAGCCTGTTAAGCGAACATGGTGCAAGATGTCAGTTGCCCTCACATAGTAGCTCACAAAGGCAACTGCAGGAGAAAGGTGCTGCCGGAACCCAATTCGCTGCGGGCGCTGAGGCTGCCGCGGTGGGCGCGGGCTATGGTTTGGGCGATCGCCAATCCCAGTCCCGAACCGCCAGTATGGCGCGATCGATCGCTGTTGACTCGGTAAAATCGATCGAATATTCGCTCTAAATCTGCCGCCGCGATCCCAATACCGGTATCTTGAACCTGAACGATCGCCTCGATGTGATTGCCATCTAAAATAACTGTTACTTTCCCGCCCGCCGGAGTGTATTGAATGGCATTAACAATTAAATTAGCAACTAAGCGATAAAGTTGGTCGGAATTGCCGACAACATTTAATTGCTGTTGCACCCGCACGGACGAGGTTAGGGCTACCTTAGAAGCGATCGCCAAAGCTGCCAATTCCTCTACTAAATC
>JARCMA010000210.1 GCA_030248405.1 Microcoleus sp. MP8IB2.171 | reverse complement strand
ATTATTACTAATAGCTCTCAGTTTTCCTCGAATTGTACTTGAAGGAATGTAGGGCAAATCGGTATGGGACTCTCTAGCAATTCCCAAAAGATTTCCTTCTTGGGTTGTACCACCTGTATGTAGAGGGGATAGAAGATAACAGTAAACTAAATTCATATATACTCCTTAATATTTAATCCACAAAATTTCTGCATAACCTAATTCTTGCCATCCCTTGACACTCTTTTTATCTTTGTGTTCTGGTGAATCTCGCCAAAGTCCTGAAGGTTTATTTAGATAATATACGCTTCCCGCAGGGGCGGCAAAAACCTGTGGGGCGGCTACACTCTCATTTACATCATTACGAAAACGGCAACTTATTGGAATTGGTTTCTCAGTTGCTACACTCACCAACTCTCCTTTTATTTGATTTTTGTTAACTGTGTGTGCCAGTTTCCATTCCCATGGGTAAGGACGACACATGGAAACTCCATCATTTAACCGTTCAAATACCCCATTTGTGACCATATAAGCAAGCAATCGCCCACCTTTATAGAAATTTAGACCAGACAAGGTTTGTAAATTCTGCCACTGTAAATCTAATTGTGTCGCCCTTTCCATCAATACTCGATGCCCCTCACCACCTAAGCGCATTACTAAATTATTTCCGAGGGCTTGTAGTTTTATGTCAGTCTGTAAGTCAACAGCGATCGCCAAACTCCACCCATCTTCTAAACGAATTCCATTCTCAATAAAATAGCCATCGCTATCTTTTACCTGTTTTGTTCCTTCTCGCATTGAGTTATGCGATCTGGTCTCAATCTTAAATGGTTTAATCTCGCCTTGATTTTTAGACAGCCAGTGCTTTTCGGCAATATGACCAGTAGCTAGTAATTCGGAGATCGCTTCAAAGGGTAGATACTGTCTATACTTCCTTTGAGTTGCCTCATTATCTTCATCCTTGTCACAATCGAGATTATTTATTTTCACTAAAGGTACTGGCTTCGTTCTATCAAATTTCATCATTCGGTAGGATGAATTATTTGGCTCTAACCATTCAATCGGTGTTAGCCGAGTTTGATTCACATAATTAAATGGACGAGGGAAATAAAGATTGTCTTCGTAACTAAGAAAAGCTCCTTTTAGCGTAATATGACTCTTATCTTGTAATGTTGCTCTAATTGCCCCAGCGATCGCATGACCATTTGGAGGAAATACATTACCACCCGCCCAAGCTCTTTCTCCTGGAGCAAAGGGTTTAGCGTCTCTAAGTAAGAGAATATCTAGGGGGGTAAGCTTATACCAACAATAGTTTGTCATTAATTTTCTCCTATTTTGATATCACGCTTACGGAGCATAAATGCAGCTAATTTCAACCAATTTTGAACATCAAAGTCAAGAGATCTTTTCTCAGTGTTATTCCAAAGATTTATCAAGAATTCGGATAGAGCTTTGAGAAAGTCATCTTTATTATCTGTGAGTTTTTCACGGCGATCGCAAAAAGCTTCACACCAAGATTTAATGGCTTCAGGTATTGGTACGGGATGTTGTTCCCAAACTATTGCCGCTTGCTCAAATATTGCAGGTTCTAGGTTAGGCATAGATAATAGTTTTTGCCAAAGATGGAATGTGTCAAATTTGCAAGTTGCTTTAAGAGTATTCCCATTGCCATAAATTACTCGAACTTGTACAGCATCTTTTAGTTTTCCATCAGGCGACTCATGTTCTTTAGCTTCGGCTTCGGCTTCCCACATACTTTCAAGAGCGATCGCTAAAGGTACTGAATGATGGGCAATGACAATACCAAAACTAATCGTAGCTTTACTTCCCATCGTAAATAATGGACGAGCAACTAAATTATCTGGAATCTTAGCAATATCCTTCCACCGCCAATAATCGCCTTGATCGTCAAACTCTTTCTTAGGATCGGGCTGCCCTCTAAAGCACTCTCGTATATCCCACAGCCACCGATCCCATTCCCACAGGTTAGTGTATGCTAAGACATCATCTCCACCACCGTAGATTAGCCTGCCAGCATAGCGTCGTTCAGTCAAGAAAGGTACAAGTTGATTAGAAAAGTCTAGTAATGCTCTGGATAAAGCACTGTGAGTTGAAGGTCCCATTCGTTTAGTTTGATTGAGAAACTCTATAAATAGATCGGCAACTTCTTTCTCTAATCTTTGTAGTTCTTGGTTTTCTCGCTCTTTGTCCCCACTTTCTCTAACCTTAGCCACCAATTTATCAGGAACATACTTACCATAAGTATTCATTTTTGTTCCTTTCAACCATTCGCTCATGCTGTCCCCATCACCTGCTGCCATTACATACCAGTCCGCAGGATTATTTGATGGATAATACTTAGACAAAATCTGTTCAAATCTTTTTCGCAACTCTACTTTTTCTGCATTGCTTTCAAACTTAATATCTTCTAGTAACCATCCAGTATTTAGAAGGCGAGGATGATATTTTTCTCTGGAGCGATCGCTAGAAATTAAAGGTTCATCTGCATAGGGGATTCCCCATTTCCCAGACATGATCTGAATCACTCGACGCACTGACCTGCGAAGTCTCCTCTGTTTAGTCTCATCTGAATCCTCTATCTTTAATACAGCAAAACAAGCATCTTGATAATTCAAAATAGCTTTGGCTCCATCTCGATCATGTTTTTCACGGGAAACTTTGAGATAACCAGCTACGCCTGCGGTTAAATCTGGATAGGTGGCATCTATCCGCTCTTGCTTTTTTGTCAAAGCAGGAAAAATTCGAGGTAATACTTTGTGCAGAGATCGTTTCAGGGTTTCGGTGGCATTCAGCATTTCACTACCATCGAATAGCCCCGCTTGCCTTACCCAATTATCTTTAATACTTTGCTCATTCATCTTTCGATTTGGATGCAAAGCCGATCCAATGCCTGAAACTGTCGAACGTACTCCAAAAGCCGTAGGTAGTTGCCAATCTCTTGCACTTTTTACCGAATTTAGTCCAAATCTAACTTGATCAAAGGCATAAGCCCACCACGAACCAACGTTAGCGTTGAATGGATAGCGATGCTGTTTGATTTCACGTAGCTTTCCAGCTTTTTGTAGAAATTCTCTTTCATTATCTAAAAATAAAGCTTTCTTATCGGATAAGTTGTAGAGCTTATTCTGTTGTGCTATCCAATCAATTTCTGAACTGCTGAGTTTCAAGTTAGGATCGCCAATCGGATAGGCTGACCAGTAGGTTTGCCATTGGCTTTCTAACCATCCTTTCCATGTTTCACTATTTTCTGTTAATCCTGGCATCCAGTTAGGACATAGCTCGCGAATTTCTTCTAAAGATAGTTTCCCTAATTTTTGCCATTCATCCATCAGGGTTTGTTTTGCCATTTGCATTGCTGCTTCCACCTTGGTTTCGGGTAAAAGTACAACCAATACGTTAGGAAAACCTGCTGTCAGTAATGAGCGATCGCGTGGTTCAGGAATTAATTTCTTAAACTCTGTAATTTCAATTTCTGACCATTTTGTTTCATGCAAAAGCCAATAGTCAATTAAGGGTTGAGCGTATAAACTTGGATAAATTAAAGAGTCAGGACCATATTTCCATGCTAGTGCCCAAGATACTTTTGCTGAAAGGTAGTGCAAAATCCAAGAACCTGCCCAAAAATCTCGCATTTTACGGCTTGCTTTGATTAGCTCTTGCACTGGTGAGAAGCTAAAAGTTGCTAAGTATGGTCGAGATTCCTTCTTGCCAATTGTCCAATTGGCAATTTCTTCTAAGGTCAAATCATATCCTGCTAAAGCTCCTGCCATTGCTGCTGTGAGGCTAGCATGATTCCAGATTGAGCCATCAGGAATTCTAGTTTCTGCTGGCATGAGTAAAAGAGATTGATCGTTAAAGCGATCGCAAGCTGCTTGAGGGAAACAACGCCAAAACCACCAAAATACAAGTTGTGGATTAGTTGATTGTTTAATTACATCTGGGATTAGATCTGCTTCTACAGTTTTGAGATGCTCTGCTCTTTGTTTAGGTAGAAGTGCTAATAGTTCATGATGTTTAGAGTCTTTAAGCTTTAAATTTAATTTTTCTCCCGAAAGTAAATGAGAGATTTCTAAGCCATCAGTTTCATAATCAATGCCTTCGCTCAAACTACCTATGGCAGAGCGATCGCTTGCTGAAGTAATGTAGTCAGCATCATGAATATGCTTTAGAGCTGTACGAGCATTATTGTCTTCTGGATTCCAGCTATTATCTTTCCAGTCTTTCATGACTGCTAAATCTAGCCAGAAGCTATTTCCACCACGTCCATAATTATTATGCAATGCCTTTAGCACTGGATCGTGTAATAATCCCCAAATCTTTGCTTGCCAGAATGCTTTAGACTCCATTCCTTTCTTCCTGCGATTTCTATTGCACTTTAGCAGGAAATCCAGATTTCCCGAAACAATAAGTAATATTTTAATTAATTAGTAATATTACTTAAAGCTTTTATTTTACGCGCTTTTTCAGATTTACTATAGGATTTAGTAAATATCATATTTTACTTGACTTCTACCTGTATAGTGCCTAAACCTTCCCAAGCTCATCCCTACAGCGATCGCCAAGCGTTTGAACGTTTGATACTTTTGATTACCACTCTTGTAAGATATCCTGGCATTGGTAGTGCTGATATTGTCCCGCCAATTACCAAGAAAAACGATCGAGATACTGAAACAACCACAAGCATAGAGGGCAAGGGAAAAGGTATTAAACCCAAAGCAACCCATGACACTTTAGAAGCTGTCCGAGAAAAGTTGCAACAGGTAGCACGGGAATATGGTTTAGAAGTCAATAAATGCTCAATACCGACAATTCGTAAAGACTTAAAAACATTACGAGACTACGGCATCCTCGATCGACAAATGTATCGTTGGGGCTACTACCTCGGTACAGGAGCGATGACCAGAGAAGAATTGGGGTTCGCGCTTAATGCCCTAGCTTCTGTAGCTGAGTACCAGAAATCACCTCAAGTAATGCGGATGTATGAATCTCTGGTTAAGAGATTACACGGGTTCGATCGAGCTGACGATCTCAAATTGCTATATCCTGTGCGATCTCAAATCAATCGGGCGATCGTACTCACCGACCTTGAAGATATGGCAAGTCAGCAAAAGTTTAGCGATACTCTATTTCACTGCCTCGATGCTGTTGAAAGTGCTATTTTGGCTGGACAAGCATTAGAACTGCGACTCCACTCCAATCCCTATAGCGGACGTACTGGATCGATCGAGGTTTATCCCCTGCAAATCCTCTATCACGATATAGCTTGGTACTTACTTTATGAGGAATATGACAACGCACACTTCGCAGTTGAACGCATAGATCGCTTTGCAGACTGGTGTAAGCCACTTGAAGCGCAAACACGTAGCATTCAAGTCCAGAAGTCCAGCCTAGACATTGCCCATAAACTACTTAAACAAGGTTGGGGCTTATTCTTAGGTGAACCTGAAGAGCAAATCCTAGAACGTAACGGACAGGTTGATTTTGAGCTTGTCAAAGTGCGATTTTTTACTCCAGTTATTCTATTTATTGAAGAAGGACAAAATCGCCATCCCACCCAAAAAATAAATCCAAAGGGTAAGCCTAAGTTCCTAGACTATCAAGTTGAGTTGCCACCTCGGTCTTTAAAAGAGTTTAGTCATTGGGTTAACCGCTTTGTAGATAATGCTTTGGTGTTATCACCTCAAAGCCTAGTAAACAAACACAAGCAGGCAGCACAAAATCTTGCTCGGCTCTACCAAGTCAATTAGTAGCAACTGGTGGCAACCGCAGGTTTTACAGGTGAGATCGCTTTCTTCGATTAGAACTTGAATCCACAACGCGGACACACGCAGATATTTTCTGGATTCGCTTTCCTAACCGCCCGAACTAAATCTGCCTTTAACGTTCGATCGACTCTCTGCACCCAGCACT
>JARCMA010000026.1 GCA_030248405.1 Microcoleus sp. MP8IB2.171 | reverse complement strand
TGACTCATTTTAGCTACTATCTTTGCACATTTTCAGCGCTCAAACGAGCCAAAGTCTTTTGATGTAAGGGTTTTAGGCTTTTTCAGCAAGCCCTAATTAGCTTGAAATTTTTAGCCAAATAAGTTGTTAACTTGTGAAGGAAATATGAGCGAGTGCCAGCTATTTGTGCTTAAAGTCGGCTAATTTTATTGTAAGTCTTGCGTTGGTTTTGGGAACCTTTTACCTGTTTTGATGCTGGGCGCTGTAAAGTGGCAAGCTTGGTTTTCGCACTGGCTATCAACGGTTTTGGTGCATCAAAAACTTGCCGATTTGACAGCGTGGTGGCATATTTAATACCTACGTAAATTCCTACAACTGATTCAGATTGCTGAACTGGTAAACGTTCCGCGTCAACAGAGAAGGATACTTTGCCAGCGACTTCCTTCTTTTGATATCGTGAAAGTTTGAGACACAAAACCACATTTAAGTGCCTCGTAAAGTCGAAACTTTCCCAAGGTGGGAATCTTAATTGTGCTGCCAGGACTTAGCAGAAATTTTGCGCTAGATGAGTCAACCGTAAAAGACTGACCATCCCGGCGGCTAGCGAATTTTGGATAACCTGCTTTCCCGGAACGATATCGACTAAACGCATCTTTCAAGTCAATCAAAGCATTTTGATAAACTCGACTAGACAACTGGTTCATCCAAACGAATTTAGGCTGTTTCTTGACGTGGTTGGTGAGAACTTTTTTGACTTCGTTGAGTACCTTCGAGTCTGAAAGCTTCCCCTCGCTATACATTTGAGTTCGCAGGCTTAATCCAAAATTAAATACTACGCGCCGAAATCCTACGTGTTTTGCCATCAAGGTCGCTTCATTGTTATTCAATTTTAGCGATCGTTTGACGCCAAACATAGTTAAACTTACTTGGAGCTCTTTACTTGATCAAGTATAGAGGAATCCGAACAAGGGTCTACACCCTCTACAATATTCTTAACTTTTGCTTTATATTTCCGCAGTCCGTAGAGGCGGGAAGAAAAACAGTGGATTATTGAAAGCAAGTCTTGAGTCAATTCTTCATGCGGTGAAAGGCTTTCGGCGTTGGCGACGATAATCGACCCGCCATTCCACTGTAGAATTTGCTCGACAAGTTCAAAACCAAATCGGCACAGCCTATCTTGATGAGCCACGTACAGCACCCTGACTTCGCCTAGTATTGCCCATTGTAGGATTTGCAGGAATTTGGGACGTTTGAAATTGAGTCCACCCCCAATCTCCTGAATGGAGTCTGTGATAGCAACTCCTTGCGCCAAGCAGAATTGTTCCATAGCTTGTGTCTGACGAACTAAGTCTTGTTTTTGTCCAGTGGACGAGACGCGACAATATACGATCGCCCGATTGGGTGGCGTTTTACCGGTCTTTAGGTTCCGGACTATATTTAGGTGACTTTCTGAATAAACACGCTGGTTGCCCAGTGTCCTCTCAGGGATTAACTTGCCTTCCCTTTCCCAGCGCCGTAACGTAGAGCTTGAGACTCCCACTAATTTTGCGAATTCTGCCACTTTCCACATAGAACTTTCTCTCGGCGACTAACTATGGATAAGTTTAGCAAATTATTGGGCACTTAAGTCTTGCTCAAATGCCATAGTAGGCCCTAATCATAAGGACGGTCGCATCGGGTGAGTGGCATCCCCTAGTAAGGTGATTCTCTCTATCCCCCCATTGGGATACTGGTTCCCGATCAAAGACGCCAGTTTCCACAATGGTGGTAGGATAAGTTGCTCGAATAACCGTTCTGAAAAACTTACCCATAGCTACCCAAATCTCGACTTAGCTGGACATGAGTAGTTATGGCGTTAACTTCCTGTTTCTTTCGTAGCGACAACATGACTGTTGTCGGGTTTGTCTACTCTCGCCCGTGCTGATGCGGTGGAACTCACCGCCAAATCCGAACGTTTTGGAATAAAAATCCCATCAAACCAACGTTCTATGTTTCTCGCTGCATTAAGTCGCGGTCTTGAACATTGTCGCAATCAGGACAGATGTAGACACGATTCTTTAAGGGCATTTTGTGTCGATGTTTTCCGCAGTGGGAACAAATCTGCGAACTAGGGAAGAATCTATCTACGACTATTAGCTTAGATGAAAACTTAATCGTTTTGTATTCTAATTGCCGCTTAAATTCGTACATCCCACAATCAGAAATTGCTCCGGCTAATTTGTGATTCTTCAGAAACGCTTTAATATTCAAGTCCTCAATCTTAATCTCACTGTGGTTTTTGGCAAGATAATTGGTCAGCTTGTGTATGGCGTCTTTTCGGATATTTGCTACTTTAGCATAGAGTTTGCTCAGATTCTTAATCGCTTTAGCACGATTCTTGGAGCCTTTGACTTTACGGCTTACGCCCCGCTGTTTTCGCTTGAGTTTTTTACTCATCCGTCGGTAAGCTTTGGGATTAACAAAGACTTTGCCATTTCGAGAGCAGACAGCAAGTTCTTTAATCCCGATATCAACACCAACAACCGGACGGCTTGTTGCAACTTCTGGCAATTCAACTTCGTATTTGATGGCAATAAACCACCTATTGGCGGTGCGACTAATTACGCAATTGTGAACTGCTGTCAGCGGCAATGGTTCGGCAAGTTTTACCCATCCGATAGATGGCAATTTGACTCGCTTGCCATCGTTATTAATACCTGGCTTGGCTTTGGTTCCTGATTCCAGGTAAAAGGAATCTTTTTGTCCCTTTTTCTTGAATCTAGGTTGCTTAGATATTTTTTTGAAACACCTGTCCCAAGCTTGACGCAAGTCTCCTAATGCTTTTTGTGGGACATTCTTATTGGTTTCATAGTACCAGTTATTAACTGATTTTACTTCGGCAACCAACAGTTTGTGTAAGTCAATGGCTGATGGTATTTTGATTGTTTTGTCGGATTCGCGTTTTTTGAGTAAATCTTGAATCAGGGCGTTCCCCCAGTTGTAACTGTGTCTGGCAACGCCTGATGCTTTTTTGAAAGCTGTAATTTGCTTGTTGTTCGGGATTAATGCCGTTCGGAAACTCAAAAGCATTGATTCGACCTTTCAATGTGTGGTACAAGTAGATTAACCTACATACACAGGTGGTGTCAATGCCTTTTCAAAAACACAACACATACGGCGCTCTCAAGCGACTTGCGCGACCAACAGACAAGGCGGTTATTGCGTTTAGGGGGTATGAAGGACAGAAGGAGAAACTCAAAGCTATCCCTGATTGGCAAGAAAGGCTGAGATTATTTGTTGACCAATTAATTGAGGAAGATGGACAAAATGGGTAGTTTTGGGTAGACATGGGTAGAAATTAACTTTCAGTACACAACCCTTTCAACAAAGGAAGTCCATTGGTCAAAAACTTGCAGAACCATCTAAAAGTAGTTGCCTTTGGAATCGAATCAAGCTGAAGATCGAGAGGTTCTGAAAATTCCCTGAGCTGGTCAGAACCAAGCTTATATTTAAATAATTGTGCTTAAGCCCTTACCATATCCCTCGACTTCCCAAGTCCTAACTTATTTCTTTGATCTGCTATTCCTTGATTGAGAGAAGGATAAACGCCAGAGAAGTCGGCGCGAAATAAACAAAGTAAAACCCCGACTGGACACTCTCAGTTACAAGCTTGTTAAATATTTCCAAGGAACTTTAGCCCAAGAACCATGCCCGGCTGAAGCTTGTACGGTAGAGATTTCGGGTAATTCCAATGAAGCACTTATTGATTTCGCCACTACATTTCTGACATAATTAGCAAAGAAATGTCCCTTGAAGTTGTCATTACTGACCAATGGATATTTCCAAAGGATTTTTTCAATGGACTCTGTAAGCGCCAGAATCAATAATTAATGTTGCATCTTCAATTCAATTATCGTGCCTCACCAAAAGCTTTCAAATATTAACCCTGCAGATAACCCTTGATGATACCGCAACTGCGGTATAACATTCTATACTAGGTGTTAACGGCAGCAAACAACCGCAAGATTAGCCGATCGCCCATCCTGTTATCGCAGTAAATACAGCGCCGCACCCAACCCGCAAATCTCCCTTGCAGAAAGTACCACAAATGTGATACGGTTGAAGCTTGTGTCCAAATAACACCAGTTCATGCCAAAACTCAAAACTCGCAAAGCAGCCGCAAAGCGCTTTAGAGCGACCGGCAGCGGTAAAATTGTGCGCCGCAAAGCTTACAAAAGCCACTTGCTACAGCACAAAAGTTCAGCTCGCAAAAGCCGTCTCTCTAAGCTGGTCGTCATTGACGAAACCAACGACGCTAACGTGCGGTTAATGCTTCCATACTTGTAAAGTTTAACGGAAATTAAAGATGACACGGGTAAAACGCGGTAATGTCGCCAGAGCGCGCCGCAAAAAAATTCTCAAATTAGCCAAGGGTTTCCGAGGCGCACAGTCGAAACAGTTCCGCACAGCTAACCAACGGGTGATGCAGGCCCTGCGTAACGGTTATCGCGATCGCAAAAAACGCAAACGCGATTTCCGCCGCCTGTGGATTGCTCGGATCAATGCCGCCTCGCGCCAGCACGGCACGAGCTACAGCAGACTGATCGGCAACATGAAGAAAGCCAACATCGAAATCAACCGCAAAATGCTGGCACAAATGGCGATCATTGACCCCGCAACATTCGGTAAAGTCGTGGAAATGGCTAATCGAGCCGGAGCCTGAAAGTTCGCTTGATTTTCAGAATGCAGAAAGCAGAAGTAAGAAAGATTTAACAGTCTGCCAGAGAAGGAAAACTCCTGATGAATTTAGGAGGTTGAGAGCAACTTTCCTTCTTTGTTCTTACTTCTGGACTCTTGCTTTTTCAGAAATCGCGATCGGGCCGGTCGATCGCTATTTCCTTGTTTTCTATACAGTTGCAGAGGCAAATGTCAGGGATTGCTAACGCCTTAAAATAAATAAAACCTTCCACTGCTCTACCTAATTTTAAGAAAAACATGGATAGTAATTTGCTGATTGTTTACCTGTCAGTCCTGCTCGCTATACTCGGCAGCACTTCCTGGTTTGTTGTGCGCCAAATTCTCAAAACTCGCAAGCTGGAAATGTCTCTCGAACGCTTAGAAAATAAGCTGACTGTAGAAAAAGGAACAGCACAGGAATACTACGAATTAGGAAGTATCTATGTAGATAAGAAGCTTTACTCCCAGGCGATCGTACTGTTTCAAAAAGCCATGAAAGCCAAAGACTTAGAAGGCGAAGAAAATCAAGCTGTTATTTACAACGCCCTCGGTTTTGCACACTTTGGCCAAGAACAGTATGACATCGCAATCCGCCACTACAAAGAAGCCCTGAAGTTACAGCCAGAATACGTTACATCTCTCAACAATCTGGGTCACGCCTACGAACGCAAGAAATTAACAGCTCAAGCCTTGGAAATGTACGAACAAGCTCTCGCCTGCGATCCAGACAATACCACGGCAAAACAGCGAGTAGAGTCCCTCCGGAAGCGTTTGGTAATCTATAATTGAGCGCCCATGTTAGGAGCAATAGAGATCCCCCAAACCTGGTTTCATTCAGAAACCGGGTTTTTTCTTCACATAGTCCCAGATACTAAACTATCCAACACATTAATGCGTTAGTTTTTAAGAACAGGAATTCCAAGTGAAGCTCGATCACACACCGTCCCAGCACTTTAAATTACTGTCAAGATAAAAGCAGTACCTGCAACGCCGGTCAGTTCTAAACAATAGAAGGAGGAGAACGTAGTGACATCAATTCTCGTTGTCGAAGATTCGTGGTTGACTCGCAGGGTGATCTGCAAAATCCTGCGAGCAGAAGGATACGAGACTTGGGAAGCATCCAGCGGCCCAGAAGCTCTAGAACTGCTCGGCACTAAAACCCCAAACTGTATGCTTTTAGATCTGCTGATGCCGGAAATGGAAGGTCGGGAAGTCCTGCAAGCCATGCGCGATCGAGGATATAAAATTCCAGTGATCGTAATTACCGCAGACATCCAAGCAAGCACCCGCTCCGAGTGCATGGAACTCGGAGCCCTGGCAGTCATTCACAAAATGCCCAACTCAGATGAACTGATTGGGTGGATCAAAAAAGCTCTCAGTGTCAGCGAGGAGAGCACCCAATGAAATTAAGCACTCGACAGCTCGATGCTTTGCAGGAACTCGTCAACATCGGGATCGGTCAAGCCGCAGGGGTTTTGAACGACATGATCGACTCCCCGATTCGCTTGCAAATCCCCTACCTCCAAATCCTGTCTCCCATCGACGTGCAAGAAGAATTAGAGCTGCACCTCAACGGCGAACAAATCGCCGCCGTCCAGCTCAAATTTACAGGCTCCTTTGGAGGCATTGCCCAGCTAGTCTTTCCCACCAACAGCGCGGCCATGCTCGTTACCATGCTTACAGGGGAAGAAGTTGGAACTCACGATCTCGATTCAGTCAAAATTGGTACGCTGAGTGAAGTGGGAAATATTGTAATTAATGGGGTCATGGGTGCAATCAGCAACGTACTTCAGCAGCGCCTGAACTACTCAATTCCCACTTATAGCGAAGGGACGATTGCTAGTTTGCTGATATCTGGCGGTTTAGCTACTGATACAGTTGTTTTATTAGCCCAGACCAGTTTCATGATTGAAAGGCTTCACATTGAAGGAGATATCATTCTTATTTTCAATGTTAATTCCTTTGACACCTTGTTGACTGCTATCAATCAACTTGCCGGGGGTCTATGATTGAGGAGAGCAAAAGTATTAAGGAAAAGTTTGGGGTTCTCGACAGCGTACCAGTCGGCGCCTGCTTGCTGCAAGATGATTTTGTGGTGTTGTTTTGGAACACTTGTCTGGAAGAGTGGACTAAAATTCCCCGCAGCCAAATATTGGGAACAAAGATCACAACCCATTTTCCTCACCTGAGTCAGTTAAAGTACGCCACTCGCTTCAAGCAAATCTTTGCAGGAGGCCCGCCAACAATTTTTTCTTCTCAAATTCACAAACACCTGATTCCGGCAACTTGGCAAGACGGCCAGCAGCGAATTCAGCAAACTACTGTGACTGCTGTGCCGGCCTTGGAGGCTGGCATAGAAGAACAGGAGATTAGAGACTGGGTTCTCCATACTCTTGAGTTGGAATCAGACGGTACTGTCGGAGTCGGATCACCAAGAAGTGCTTTTGTGTCTAGGGAATCTGCACCCTCAGTTTCGTCATCAATATGGCCGGGGGTCAATTCCCCATCGTTCTACGCGCTGCTGGTGATTCAAGACGTGACCGACCTCACCCATCGCATCCAAGCTTACCGCACAATGCGGGATCAAGCTTTGGAAGAAGTGCAAGTGCGTCAGCGGGTGGAGGAAGAATTGCGATCGAGCCAGCATTTCATCCAGCAGATTGCTGACGCGGCGCCTTATTTACTGTACATCTACGATTTGACTGAACAGCGAAACGTCTACGTCAATGGTCAAGCTTCTAAATTGCTGGGCTACACTCCCCAAGAAATTTTACAAATGCAAACTGCTTTGTATTCCAGTTTGGTGTACCCAGAAGATTTGCCGAGGCTCAAAGCCCACCAGCAAAAATTTCCCTCCGCCCCTGACGGGCATATTTTGGAGTTGGAGTATCGCCTCAAACATCGATCGGGCGAATGGCGCTGGTTTCGCTGCCGCGACCAAGTTTTCGCCCGCACAGCCGACGGCTGCCCCAAACAAATTTTCGGCACCGCTCAAGATATCACCGAGTACAAGCGGGCAGAAGAGGCGCTGCGGCAGCAGAACGAACGAGAACTGCTGATGGCGACGATTACTCAGCACATCCGCCAGTCTCTGGATTTGGGCGAAGTGCTCAGCACGACAGTGACAGAAGTGCGTCAGTTCCTTCAGGCCGATCGAGTGATGATCGTGCGCTTTAACTCCTGTACCGACACTCTCTGCGTCTCCCCGGCGACGGGGGCGGTAACAGTGGAATCTGTAGCTCCCAACTGCCAGCCGATGTTGGGGGAAACCCTGGAAAATTTCTGTTTTGACCAGTTCTATCTCGAAGCGTACCAACATCGAGCGATCCGACCCATCGCCGATGTTTTGGCCGCCGATTTGCCGCAATATCAAATTGACTTGCTCGCACAATTCGCGGTGAGAGCTTATTTGGTTGTGCCTTTAGTGCAAGGAGACGAGTTGTGGGGGCTGCTGATGGCCCACCAGTGCAGTCCCCGGCAGTGGATGCAGTTGGAAGTAGAGTTGCTGTCTTCTCTGGCCACCCAGTTGGCGATCGCCATCAAGCAAGCAGAACTATACCAGCAGTTGCAAGCCGCCAACCTCAAGTTAGAGCGCTTGGCCAGTTTAGACGAACTCACCCAGCTAGCAAACCGCCGCCGCTTCGATCAATATTTAGAAATGGAGTGGCGCAGACAAGCGCGGGAACAAACCCCTCTGTCCTTAATTCTTTGCGATATTGATTCTTTTAAAAGTTACAACGATACTTACGGGCATCCAGGGGGAGACGAATGTTTGCGACAAGTCGCTGCGGCGATCGGCAATGCCGTCAATCGCCCCGCCGATTTAGTAGCTCGCTACGGAGGCGAAGAATTTGCCGTTATTTTGCCAAATACCGCGATTCAAGGCGCTGTGCTGGTAGCCGAACACATACAGCTCAAAATCGCAGCTTTGCAGCTTCCTCACGCTGGTTCTCAGGTGAGCGAGTACGTCACTCTCAGCCTGGGCGTAGCGAGTATTGTTCCTGCATCTGAATCGGGAGCCGAAATTCTGATTGCCGCAGCCGACCAAGCCCTATATCAAGCTAAACGACTTGGGCGCGATCGTATCCAACTTTACCAGCCTGATCCTGCTGGCAAGGCGAATGTAACAGGCACTTCGATACTTCCTGTAGATTTTTCTCTACCCAATACTAATTTACCCTCTCCCACTAGCGCTTGACGAATTGCCATATTTGTGGATTCCGAGTAGTTATACCACTCCGCAAAAAAAATGCCCCTGTCAGCGCGTGCTCCCAACCCTGATATCCCTCTTCTGTCACTCTGCGAATTAAAGAAGTAAGAAATAAGCTAGCTCAAACATAAAAATAAAAGGGTTGGAATTGATTTATTGGATTAATTAAATCGTTGAATCCAATCAATAAATTAGGATTTGGGAATAGTTTTAATCAAGGATAAATCAACCAAAATATAAGCATGAGATCGATAAGCTGTTGTGCATTTAAACTGTGATACAACAATTACCCTTGTTTGTAATTTTTCGTCGCCATTTAATAATTAACTCTCCTTCATTTAAGAGGGGATGTAATAAATACTCTAGGTCTTCAATTTATGTAAACAGTCGATTAGCAATACATTTTTTATCGAAGACCACACCAATTAAGTTAAATTCTAGTCGGGACTCTATTCAGGAAGGAATTCTCAATTAAGATTAGGTATTTCTGTGTCATTTTTTTTGAGGGAGTCTTCCTTATTATAAAAAGTTGCCTGCTCAAGGACGATAACTATTTTTGCTCCTTTGTCCGCAAAGTTGGATGCTTAATTGCCTGCCTCTACCATTCATAAATCAACTATTGATAAAAAATTTTACAACTTTATAAAAATCATCTGACTTGCCTTTATCTATAAACTATACACACTTTTTTTCTGAATTTCTTAGTTATTTTATCACATTAAATCTGCTTTTTATTCTGTATATTACCCACATTCCGCACCCTAGGGTGTCACACAGTATAATTACTCAGAAAAATCGATTTTTCAAGTGATAAATTATGCCTTTCCTAAAATTTGTATCAGTTAAAACACGGTATAAAAG
>JARCMA010000209.1 GCA_030248405.1 Microcoleus sp. MP8IB2.171 | reverse complement strand
TAAACCTAGTCCCATTGTGCGCTGCTTGTTGGGTGCTTTACCGTCCAAGATTTCAAACAACGGATTGTACTTGCTGCTGAATCGGAAAGCTAAAACACCCTTCTCAGCATAGACAGAGACTAGGGGCTTAGGTGCTGTGTTTCTTGCTTGCATATTCTGTTTTCAATGTTCAGTAAGGGTTACAGCGTTCTAGGAAAGTTCTAGACTTTTAACTAGATTACCTAAAGCTGTATATCTGTTTTATCCCCCCCTAATATGGGGGGATAAACATAAAATCAGTATATCATAGTTTTAACAAATCCTTTTGCAGATTGGTATAACTCACTCCGGGATACCACAGGCAAAAACAAGATTAGGTTAAGGCTTAAGCGAGTCATGACTGGTAATCTAGGAGATTGTAAGTCCGTCGGAGAAGGAGTTTTTGAACTCAAAATTGACTTTGGCCCTGGATATCGGCTTTACTTTGGACAAGTCGGGCTGACAATTGTACTTCTGTTAATAGGTGGAGATAAGAGCACTCAAGAGCGAGATATTGGCAAAGCTATTCAATATTGGAGAGACTATGAAAGACGTGAAAGCACCAACGAGTAGGAGTTACCAAGAATTTCTGATCGAATCTCTGAGAAATACCGAAGAAGCAGCAGGTTATATCGAAGTAACATTGACTGAAGCCAGCGATGAACCTAAATTGCTCCAAATGGTTCTCAAAGATGTTGTAGATTCTCGGCTAAAGTTCAACAATTTATCAGAGTCAGCTCAACTTCAATGGGAGAAGCTCGATAAGATGTTGACAGAAAGTGCAGGTTCGGAAATCTATAGTTTGGTAGCACTGCTCGAAGCGTTAGGATTTAAACTAGAAATTACTGTCGCAGATATGGATTTGTCTGCTGAATGTACTGTCGATCGCCCTACGATAGAAATTGCCGAGCAAGTGCGATAAAATTATGGAAGTACAACCCAGGGAAATTACAAGTTACGGTACATCAGATGGCAAATTTCCTTTCGACGAGTGGCTTGATTCCGTGCGCGATCGGAATGTCAGATTTAGAATCAAGTCTAGGCTTGACCGAGTTGAACAAGGCAATCTCGGAGATATCAAGTCAGTGGGACAAGGAGTTTTTGAACTCAGAATTAATTATGGGCCGGGCTACCGCATCTACTTCGGACAAGTTGGGTTGACAATTGTGGTCATCCTGGTAGCCGGAGATAAAAGCACTCAAGAACAAGATATTCGACAAGCCATAGCATACTGGAAAGATTATGAAAGACGTGAAAGCACCGACAAGTCATAGCTACCGCGAGTACCTCATTGAATCTCTCAAAGATCCCGAAGAAGCTGCTGGTTACATCGGGGCTATCTTGGAAGAAAAAGATCCTGAACCAGCACTGCTGAGAAATGCCATCAGAAAGGTGATTGAGGCTCGCGTCAGGATGAATTCTCTTTCGGAGTCAGCAAAAGAGCATCATGAAAAACTTGATCAGATGCTGACAGAAAGTGCAGGTTCGGAAATTTACAGTTTGGTAGAATTGCTCGAAGCGTTAGGATTTAGACTAGAAATTACTGTCGCAGATATGGATTTGTCTTCTGACTCGGAATCAACGGAAATTGGGGAATTAGAGTTATCCCCAGAACCTGCTAATTTGTAATAAGTTACAGGCCGATCGCATTCTGTGCATCTGTCAGGGCGGGTTGATAGATATTCTGAATGTGAATCAAAGATTTTTTGTGAACCCGCCCCTACAAATATTGTCGTTAATTCACGAATCATTATATCACCTTTCCAGCACAAAATCTAACAATCGGTGAGCCATTTCTAGCTTGCTACAAGGTGCTATTTCTACTTGCTTGCCGGCGGCATTAATTAATATTGCTTGATTGCTATTGCTGCCGAAACCAGCACCTATTTGATCGATCGGGTTTGCGGCGATCGCGTCCAGTTGCTTAGCCCGCAATTTTTCCAACGCCGGCTTGACAATATCCCCAGTTTGTGCTGCAAACCCGATGAGTTTTTGGTGCGGCTGTTTCAATTTGCCCAACTCTGCCACAATATCCGCTACCGGTGCTAACGGTAAAGCATTCGGGAGCGATCGCTTTGGTAATTTCTCACTGCTGTAATCAGCCGGTTTCACATCCGCAACCGCCGCCGCCATCACCGTCAAATCCGCATCGTGAAAGCATTCCAGCATCGCCTGCCGCATTTCTTGCCCGCTGGTAACTGCGATCGCCCGCACCCCAGACAGCGGCAATTCCCCAGTGATAGTATGTACCAGCGTCACAGTCGCCCCTCGATGCTGTGCAGCTTGCGCCAAAGCTACGCCCATTTTGCCACTGGAAGGATTGCCGATAAACCGCACCGGATCGAGGTGTTCTCGGGTTCCTCCCGCGCTGATTAACACCCGCTTACCTGCTAAATCTCGATCGCCCTTCGCATACAACAGCGATTCAATATGAGGCAAAATCTCACCAGGTTCTGCCATCCGGCCGACACCCGCGCGATCGCACGCCAGCATTCCCGCCCCCGGATTCGCAGCATGATAGCGCCCATCCGCCAACACTTCCCGCCAATTCCGCTGCACCGCCGGCTGTTCCCACATATCCGTATTCATCGCCGGCGCCAGCAAAATTGGGCAATTAGAAGCTAAGACAGTATTAGTCAACAAATTATCAGCAAAACCCCCCACCAACTTCGCCAAAGTATTAGCAGTCAGGGGAGCAATTACAAAAACTTCTGCCCATTCTCCCAGTTGAATATGCAGCGGGCGTCCGTGATTTGCTTGCCAAAAATCCTTGTCTGTAAAAGCAGGATGGCGGGAAAGAGTAGCAAAAGTTAAAGGCGTTACAAACTCCCCAGCCGCATCAGTAACAATCACTTTAACATCAGCTCCAGCCTTCGCTAAAGTTGAAACTACTTCACAAACTTTATAAGCAGCAATCCCGCCGCTAACGCCGATTAAAATTCGTCTGCCTTTCATGTCATTAGACCAATACACTTCAGTTAAGTCCGATCTCCCTGGCACCCCCCTTAAGAAGGGGGGAACAAGAAGCTCTCAAAGTCCCCCTTCTTAAGGGGGATTTAGGGGGATCTCCGGGCAATAAACAGTGCTAACTAAACCGTATTGGTCATTAGACAAGATTGCATTCATCGCAAACAATCTTGAAATGCACTGCCTTGCATCTGTGTTTATCTGCCTTGCATCTGCGGTTTCGGTATCAATCAAATATTTATGAAATAAGTTTATTTTCTCATAAAAAAGAATCAAGAAAGAAATTAAGATAAAAACAGACTCAAATCTCTAATTCATCTGTTTAATCCGCAACAAAATATGCTGCTAACTTCTTCCTCAATTCCGTCGAAAATTTTGAGCTAGATTTTTCAGTCTATGCTTCGTCGTAGGCTTCCATATCCAGAAGGTGGAGATAAGGTTCAACCAGCTCCGGCCGCTGAAAAGCAAGCGATCGCAACAAATGCCAATCATTCAATCCCTCAAAAGGATCTGTATAATCGTCAACTTCCAAACGGACAGCCAATTCTGCCACGTCCTCAGAAGTAAGTACAGCAATATCGCGCGATGCTTTGGTTAAAGTTTTCATTTTTTTCCCCTGCCCGAGACTTCCGCCATACTATATACTAAACCTTTAATCAGATTTCGACACAGTTTCTACAACAAAACTTCGCATTACATCTACAACTTCCGGCAGAATCTCGTGTCCCATGTTAAATTCTTGATACTGCACCGCAGCTCCCCAAGCCGTCAAACTCTCGCGCGATCGCACAGCAGCACTAACGGGCACAATAGTATCTTGAGTACCGTGCACGATTAAAACAGGTGGCAAAGTACTCCCGTCAACTACCGAAATCGACGAGTGTAAATAACCGCTCAGACAAATTAAACCCGCTACAGGCAAAGTCAAGCCCACATCCAGAGTCATCGCTCCGCCTTGAGAAAAGCCACCTAAAATCGTCCGAGACAAGGGCACGCCCGTGCTGCTTTCCAAAGACAGCAAGAATTCCCTCAGCAATTGCCGACTTTCTACCAATCCCTGAGCATCTTTGTTTGCAAGGTCATACCACATTTTGCCACCCATTACCTGGGGATGGGGAAAGGGGGCATCGGGAAACACAAACTGATAATCCGGCAAATTGAAAGCCGGTGCTAAGGGAGTCAAATCCCGAGCATTAGCACCCCATCCATGCAAAGCGACAATCAAAGCAACAGGTTTGCGATCGGTTGTTGGTGGAATGCTAATAAATTGTAAAGACATGATAGTGTTAGTAATTGGTAATCTGGCATTACTACAATTATAAATTGTCGCGGCGGGTAAAACCCAACTTTTAACGCTCCGGGTGTGCCACAGCCCACCTTACCTAAGTCAATCCGCACCTGACTAACTGTTAAATTTAGGGTGCGCTGCGACCTTACCCAAGTAGCAATCCGCCGCTTACAAAACAGTCCCTATTTCCTTCAAATAAACCCGTGTAAACGGTTCCTCATCTCCCAGAGTATACTGTTCGATCAACCCCTGGCGGCGAATAGAAACACTACTTTTTTCCCTCAGCACAACAGTATCGTGATCGGTGCTTTCTCTGACCAACATCATCTCAGTTTCCCCCGGATTGTCCAGCACCACCATATTGCTTCCCTGATAAAACATTCCCTCAGCTTCCAAAATATTTTCGGGATATTCAGCAATTAACAAATCGAGCTTGGGATTCCGCAGCAAACTTTGCACATTAAGATTGTAATTCTTATTCAAAACTTTTTCAGAACGGTTGACAAAAAGTCCACCGCGACAAACAGCACCGATCGTCCAATCGGGATGCTGCAAAAGAATGTGGTCGATTGTTTCTTGCAGTTCGTGCACCGAAATTCGGTTGAAAGTAATAATCGGAATTCTGGCGGATTTTCCCGATTCAAAGAAAGTTTCGATAATATGGGAAGGCACATCAACCCCTTCGCCGACAGCCGGGTTGAGGTGCATAAAAATTCCCGGCGCGGCATTGATCTCGATAATCCCAAAATTGCCTGTTTTCCAAGATTTGGCGAGAGTTTCTGTTACCACATCAACCCCCAAACAAGTTAATCGAAAATGTAGGGCGATATCTTGAGCCAAAACAATGTTATCTGGGTGAATATTGCGGGTAGCGTCGATGCTGACGCCGCCTGCGGAAAGATTAGCAACTTTGCGTAGAGACACAGTGCGATCGCGCTCTAGGACACTATCCAATGACAGTCCTTGTTCTTCCAGATACATTTCCATCGCTTCGTCGGACTGAATTTTGCTCATCGCCGAAGTTGGCGTATCCAAACGTTCTGGTTTGCGGTTTTCACGGCGGATCAATTCGCGAATTGTTGAGTCGCCATCACCTGCTACCGACGCGGGCCGGCGTTCAGTTGCAGAAACAAATTTGCCGTCAACGCATAGCAGCCTAAAATCCGATCCTTTGATGCTGTTTTCCACAATTACTCGCACCGGGTCTGTTTCGGGAATGGCCTTAACTGCTCTTTTAAAAGCTGCCTGCAATTCCTCACCATCTCGGACATCTGCTGTTACGCCAATTCCTTTATGACCGACTACTGGTTTGATAACAACTGGGTAGCCAATTTCTCTAGCAACTGCCAGAGATCCGTTTTCTGTAGAGACGATATCGCCTTTGGGAACAGGAAATCCTAATGTAGCGAGAAAAGCTTTACAATCGTCTTTGCGCGTGGTAAAATCTGAGTCTAAGTGGCTGTCAGAATCAAAGGTAGTTGCAGAGCCACGAACGAGTTTTTTGCCGTACCCATATTGCATTAGTCCTTCATCCCACAAATAAAATGCGGGAATGCCTTTTTGGGATGCCGATCGCATTAATGAATAAACTGTCGGGCCTCCGTAAACTGACTGCCGGAACATATTTTGCAGCGCGCCCATTTGTGCTTCCAAGGGAAAGTCTTGATTTTGATTGATGGCTTCAAACCAATCCCAAACTGCGTAAACTACGGCTCTGGCGCTGCGGGCGTGAAGTGCTTCTATGCTAATTCTGTTAAACTGAGAAAATGGCTTGATGTTCCAGTGTTGGAAGTGTAAGCCCATGTCGAGTTTTGCTACTTCTGAGGCGGTACGGCCGAACAGTTGAGCGTGGTTCGAGAAAGTTTCGTGCAGCAGTTGCGGGTAGCGATCGCCAATAATTTTCTGGTAATGTGCGATCGGCAAAGGTTCGCTCGCGTCCGTTACCGCTAAATCAAAAACTAAAGCCGCGGTATCTAAATAAGGGTTGGGCCCGATATAGTGTTTGAAATTGAAAACATCAAAAATATCGGTTTTTCGAGCATTGACGCGGGCTGTTTCGGTGCTTTTTTCTTGCAGCATTTTCTAACCTCCTTTTCGTTAATTTTTCACGTTAACTCTCTTGCCGGTGCATTAGATACTACCCGCAGGCATAGATATGGCAGCATTTGATACAAACTCTGACCAATTCTGCCTTCAGCATCGCGGCAGACGGGGAATGGGATAGTAGGGGAGATGGGGAGAGGGGGAGAGGGTGAGAGTGGGAAAATATTCCTTCTTCCTTCAAGATCTGACTAAGTATTGATGACTAAGTATTCATGACTAAGCATTCATAACTAAGCACTTATGACTAATGACTACTTCCTTCCCCCCTCCCGAAAAAAGCTATCTCTTTTGAGAGGTACACTGTGTACTTATAATTGTTTATGACAGTGAAAGAAAATTTAAGAGGCAGCAAATTATGAAGATCGCACAAACTGCTCTCAGGGACAAAGTTCACCACTTAGCTGAGGAAGCATTTCACCGGAAGCTAATTTCTGGCTACGGCGATGGTCAAAACAGCAACGAATATCAGATTGTCTGGAACGGCAAACCCAGACACCTACCTTTAGAACGGGCTAGTACCATATTGAGCAATTTGATCGAGCGATCGCACTAACGGGCGATCGGACTAATTAAGGACTGACGCTCATCAATCTGATTTCTACGAGCAATCAGAGGAGGATTAGCAAAGAATCGGATCAGAAACCGGATTGATCACCGCGCGCGCGTCAGCCCTGTAATTTAAGCTCATTTCTTGACCCCTCCTATCTCCTGTTAGGGGGGGTAAGTTTTTTTTGTCGATCATCGAGGATGATTCAGTTGACAGTTGACAGTTGACAGTTGACAGTTGACAGTTGACAGCGACCTCTACCTGGAAGGAAGAGGATTGGAGTAATGAATAGTCTTCTTTTAATTTCTCCCTACAAGGGTTGGGGCTTTAAACCAATTCTTTCTGGTAAATACCCACATCACCCTTGCTGTGTACGTGCTGGTGGGGTAGAAGTCTGAGATTTTTTTGTATCTATATATACCTTTTGGCAGTTTTCGGAAAAAGGAATTTTATGTTTTAGTGAAATTTAATAAATTAAAAGTGGAGATAATATGGCGAGCAACGAAGTTCAGGGGAAGTTGCTAATTATTGGTGGCGCGGAAGACAAAGAGGGGGACTGCAAAATTCTGCGGGAATTCTTGCGGTGCGCCGGAGGCACTAAAGCCCATATTGTTGTCATGACGGCTGCAACAATCTTGCCGGGAGAAGTAGGAGATAATTACATCCGAGTGTTTGAGCGACTCGGCGCTGAAGATGTGCGAGTTGTTGACACCCAGAGACCAGAAGATGCCAATAATCCAGATTATTTAGAAGCGATCGAACAAGCGACTGGCATATTCTTTACCGGCGGAGAGCAAGCGCGGATTATTAGCTGCTTGAAAGACACCATACTCGACGCAGCTCTGCACAAACGCTACTCTGAAGGGATTATCATTGGTGGCACCAGTGCCGGCGCGGCGATGATGCCAGACATGATGATTATTGAAGGAGACTCGGAGACAAATCCCCGCGTTGATGTGGTAGCAATGGGCCCGGGAATGGGTTTCCTTCCCGGTGTGGTCATTGACCAGCATTTCGCCCAGCGAGGTCGTCTGGGACGTTTAGTTTCCGCACTCTTGCTACAACCTGCCGTGTTGGGATTTGGTATTGACGAAAATACAGCTATTTTAGTCAGCGGTGACGAGTTTGAAGTCATTGGCGAAAACGCTGTAACTGTCATCGACGAGTCGGAAAAACTCCACGACAATATAGATGGACTTTTGAAGGATGAGGCTTTGGCGATTTGCGGTGCCAAGCTGCACATCCTCCCCCACGGATACCGGTTTAACTTGAAAACTCGCCAGCCGGTGCTCCATAACCTAGCAACTACAGCACAGACAGAAAGGGCGATCGCCTAATTTACTTGCAACTGGCAAACATCTTAAAATTATGTAAGGTGAGCACCGCACACCTTACCGATTCTACCAAGTAGGATGGTTAAAAGCCCAGTTTCTGTCTCCAAAACTAATAAAAAGAAGAGGATTTTACCTCTTCTTTTCTTGCTGCGGTTTCAGATTTTTTAAGCACTTTTCTGTTCGCCAAAAATCGACTGCTGCCCTTCTTCAGTCGATATTAAATTCCACCCTTGAGTTCTCAGCTTCTGAAATGTTGCCCATCCCTTAGAACCGCCCGGTTCCCGGTAGTCGGATACAGCAAACTGCGGAAAAGCTGTATAAGGCCGCCACCCCTGACGGGCATCGGTGCGTAAGTGCAATACCTTTTCTCCCTTGCCTCCGAGTCGGGGCAACCAACACATTTGTTTTAGCATTTTTAACACTCCAGAGTTTTACAGTAACGGTAATTCGCCAACATCCCACATTAAACTTTTAGAGCCTTAGAGCCACTGCTCGGAATATCTAACGGGTAACAGGGACGAATGAGATTTTCACCAATTACCAATTACTGAGGTAGCAGCAGTCGTTAAAGCTGATTTTGGTTCTACAAAGTTTGCCTGTCAAAACTATAAAACAAGTGCTGCCAAGACATAAGCAAAAATAATCATTGCTATTCTCGGCTCAAACTTGCCTTAAAGTCGCAGGAAAACCCAGTTGAATAAAGGATTCATGTTTCTGGTTTCCCTTGCCTTATAATTACAAGCTGATCCTCGCTGTTTCCGCATAAAATGACATCTTTCTACGGTATTATTCCTGTCCGCCAAAAAATGTTTCTTTAGTTACAAATCTTAAATATTCACCACGATTTATCTAGTTATCAAAAGTTAAATTACTTTTCATAAACAGCCCTTAATATTTTTTAGTTACTTTCACTACATTTTTGATTGATTTAAATCTGGCCTCCGGGTGCTTAGCGGCGCACCTTACTCAATCGCTAGGGTGTCTACTACTAAATCCTCCGGGTGTGGCTATAAGTACCTGACAACATAAGAGTTACAGGTTTAACTCTTAAGAACGATGACGACAGATTTGCAAAATGGTAAAAATCAATACTAATCACACTTATAAGTTCTGCAAACAAGGTATTAATGGCCGCTGGAATTGAATTCAAACTCTTCGCTTCCAACAACAAAGCAGCTAAACTGCTCGGCTCCTTTTCCAAATGGGCAGAAATTCCCTTAGAAAAAGATGACCAAGGTTATTTCCGCACTAAAATTCAGTTAGAAGACGGTATTTATCAATACAAATTCCGAGTTCAGTCGCAAAGTCCATGTTTTTAAGCGGACGAATGGGTAGAAGTCAATGAACCCTA
Organism: Microcoleus sp. MP8IB2.171; assembly: GCA_030248405.1. Lineage (GTDB taxonomy): Bacteria > Cyanobacteriota > Cyanobacteriia > Cyanobacteriales > Microcoleaceae > Microcoleus. The sequence goes on along the minus strand of JARCMA010000209.1, from coordinate 1,957 downwards.
GGCGACTGAAATTAACCGCACTAAGCTGTCGCCCATTTAAATTGCATATTCGAGGCGGGCGGGACACCCCACAAAACTTTGATTGTTTTTTGATATACAATTTAAATGCTGAATAGCTTACACTGGATAACTCGTGAAGCGAAAAAACCCGCCGGTAACAAGCCATTTTACAACATAGCAGAACACATTCCTGAACTTCCCGAACTCGTCGCTGCGGACGGCCCGATGGAGGGGTGCTGGCACGAAAGTTTTCGCATTTTTGCCCTAGAAATTCTCGCGGGGAATACTTTCGATATCGAAAAGCTTAAGCAAGTTTTGGATGCCAAACAACAAGGCTATCAAAACACAACTAATGTTATCAATTATTTAGCCAGTCACGACCGTGATCACTTGCTGGCCGAAGCCAGATTTCGGGATATCGATCAATAAGCGGCTTTTAAACGCGCTAAATTAGGAGCAGTTTTGTTAGTGACAGCAGTAGGAATACCGATGCTGTGGATGAGCGAAGAGTTTGGACAATCCACTCGGAAAAGTTCAAACCAGCCGAATAAACTGCAATTGTCTTTGTTGAAAAATCAGCCAAATCATGAGTTGTTGGAATACTACACACACGTGATTCGGCTGCGGCAACATTTGCCGGCACTTTATACCGAAAATATTGAATTTATCCACGAAAATCCCGAAGCCAAAGTGCTGGCTTACTACCGCTGGAGCGATGAGGGAACGCGAGCAGTAGTTGTCGCTAATTTTTCGGATACTTATCTGGTAACAGCATTCCTAAGTTTCCGGCTGCGGGAACTTGGCACGAGTGGATGTACAACAAAATCGTAGAAGTTGGGGAAGAAGGGTTTAAGTTTGATTTGCCGGAATGGTCAGCGCAAGTATTTGTTTGAGAGCGGAAGAATTATGTCTCCAGGCAGATGAGCGGCGGAGTTGTACAACAGTAAATTGTATTTAAGACGGGCGCACCAAACTCAACAAACCGGGTTTTTCTGCCGAGGTGGATGGCTGTAACGATACTTTTTTGTAAAAAAATTCGGTTTCTGCATCCAAGAGTGCGATCGTAATTCCTGGTATTGAGAATAACAATTACAGCGCGACTTGCCAACCGTGAATTAACAAGTCAATTAACACGTCAATTAACACGTCAATTAACACAAACTTTGTCGGAGGACAAACTCTATGGGCTGGCTAAAAAGATTGTTTGGTTTAGAAAAACTTGAAAATCAAGAAAATGTTGACGCTCCTGCTTACCAAGCACCTGTAGCTCAATCTCAAGCTCAAGCTCAACCTGCTGCGAGCGCTCAGACAATCCCGCCGGAACGCATGGGCTTGAATGGAGAATACGATCAAAGCGGTTTAGCTAAACGGGTGGCTCAGGCTTTCGATGCAAATCCCGATGTTGCGGATATTGAGACTGTTTATGTGGCTCAACTTGGCACTACTGTGGTTCTCAAAGGTACAGTTCCCAGTCAGGAAATTGTCAACAAGTTGGTGACAATTGCTAAAGGTGTTAAGGGTGCAACTGGGGTGGAAACTAATCAAGTTACTGTCGGCTAACGCGACGGTTATTTCTAACAGTTAGCAGTTAACAGTTAATAGTTAACTTAACTGCTAACTGTTAACTGCTAACAGTCTTTTTTATCTATTATGGTTTCAATAAAAAATATGACAGGGGAAACCTTAGAACCTACTCGGGGGAAATTAGAACGGACTCTTTCGCAGGGAATTCAAGCTTTGTACCGCTCTCAACTCGGACACCCCACGAGTCAGGCGCTCTGCAATCTTTTGGATAACAAATTGATAATTGTTGTCGAAAATGGGCTTACTCAACCCGAAAAACTACTGGCTCAGAACGGTCAATCGATTTTAGATTTTAGATTTTAGATTTTAGAGGCGACCCCACGGATAAATGCGGGGGCTTGAGGATTTGAGATTTGAGATTTTGGATTGATTC
>JARCMA010000025.1 GCA_030248405.1 Microcoleus sp. MP8IB2.171 | reverse complement strand
GAACTGTGGGTTTGGGACGGGCGGGCTAAATTATGTTAAGTTTTAAGCTGTGCGCGACTCTAATCCCAAACTCAAAACTCCTCGCCGAAATCCAGATTCTTTTTGAGATTGGCTGTATCAGCCTAACATCTGCGGCGCAACAGATCGCTGATGCCTCCAAAAATCTTTATCCTTAAGAGAGAATCCCTGGCATCGATCGCCAACATTTATTTGTTTGACAATCCAAAATCCCCAATCTAAAATCTAAAATCGAATGACCCCGCAGTTCCAAAAACCACACGCGGCGAAGCTATCCCCTAGGGAATCGCCCCGCCAAACTCGATTCATCGCCTCCCTGCTGGCTGCTGTCATGCTGTGGTGGGGAATTTGCCCTCAAATCGCCTCCGCCCGCGAGAACCCCGCTAACGGCTCTCCAGCAGTGTCTGTTCAACCGTCGCTCGATCGAGTAATCAAGCAAGTCACCGAATTTAAGCTCGACAACGGCATGACATTCGTGGTGCTCGAAAGGCCCCGATCGCCCGTAGCATCGTTTTTGATTCACGCTGACGTGGGAGGCGCAAACGAACCCGACGGTCAAACCGGAGTCGCCCACTACCTCGAACATTTAGCTTTTAAAGGCACGCCAAAAATCGGCACTACCGACTACAAAGCCGAAAAGCCGCTGCTAGAAAAACAAGACGAACTCTTCGAGCAAATGCAAGCAGCCAAGGCCAGCGGCAAAACCGAAGAAGTCGCCAAATTTAGAGCAGAATTGGACAAAGTTGAAGCAGAAGCAGGGCAATTTGTCAAGCGCAACGAATTCGGCAAAATCGTCGAACAAGCCGGCGGAGTCGGACTAAATGCCGCTACTTCTACCGACTCGACAATGTATTTTTACAGCCTCCCAGCTAATAAATTAGAACTGTGGATGTCGCTGGAATCAGAGCGATTTCTAGAACCTGTATTTCGGGAATTTTACAAAGAAAAACAGGTAATTTTAGAAGAACGGAGGCTGCGAACTGAGAATTCTGCGATCGGACAAATGGTTGAAGTTTTTGCCAGCACAGCCTTCTCCGTTCATCCCTACCGCCGCCCCGTAATTGGCTACACTGAAGACATTAAAAACCTGACACGAGAACAAGTGCAGAAGTTTTTTGAGACTCACTACATCCCCAGCAAGCTAACTGTGGCCGTGGTAGGAGACGTGAAAGCCTCGGAAGTGAAGCGGCTCGCTCAAATTTATTTCGGCCGCTACAAGGCGAAACCAGCGCCTCCTGAATTGGAAATGGTGGAGCCTCCGCAAACGCAAACTAAGGAAGTCACGCTGAAGTTAAAAACTCAACCTTGGTATTTGGAAGGATATCACAAGCCGGCAATGAATCATCCCGACAATGCGGTTTATGAAATTATTGGTTCTTTGCTCAGCAACGGCCGCACTTCTAGGCTTTACAAGTCTTTGGTTGAGCAGCAGCAACTGGCGCTAGCGGCTCAAGGTTTCAGCGGTTATCCGGGGGAAAAGTACCCGAATTTGATGTTATTTTACGCTCAAACTGCTCCGGGCCGCACGGTTGATGAAGTAGCTGTGGCTTTGAGTAAGGAAATCGATCGCCTGAAAAATGAGCCGGTTTCTGCTCAGGAATTGGAGCGGGTGAAAACTCAGGCGAGAGCGGGTTTGTTGCGATCGCTCAATTCTAATATGGGCATGGCTTTTTCGCTGCTGGACTATCAAGTTAAAACTGGTTCGTGGCGAAATTTGTTTAAGCAATTGGATGCGATCGCGGCTGTTTCTCCTGCTGACATTCAGCGAGTTTCTCAGGCAACTTTCCGCCCGGAAAATCGCACGATTGGTAAGCTTTTGTCGCTGTAAGAAGAAGGAAGAAGGAAGAGGGAAGAAGGAAGAAGGAAGAGGGTATTGGTGTCAACTCAAGCTGAAACCTAGTGCCGATCTTCTGTCTAGCGATTAGGCCTAGATCCCCCCTAGCCCCCCTTAAGAAGGGGGGGACAGGAGTATTCTCAAAGTCCCCCTTCTTAAGGGGGATTTAGGGGGATCGGGCTTCGGATTAAAGCGAAAAAAACTCGTTTCCAGGCTCTGCCTGGGAACGCAGATCCAGAGGCTCTGCCTCGAATTGTCAACATAGGAAACATTGGAGAAAGAATGAAAAGGACTAAATTGAAACTGAAAAAAGTAAAGTTATTTCTGCTGTCGCTTTGCTTTTTTACTGTTTCACTTACCACGTTTAATTTGTTACCTTCGTTAGCGGCTGGGCCCAAACACTATGACGAATTAAGATTCCCGGCGCTGGCAGAAATTCAACTGCCTAAATACACTCGCTTTGAGCTGAAAAATGGCATTCGCGTGTATCTAATGGAAGATAGAGAACTCCCTTTAGTCGGGGGAACGGCACTATTTCGCACGGGCGATCGTTTTGAACCTGCGGATAAAATTGGATTGGGAGGTTTGACGGGGGAAGTGATGCGAACTGGCGGCACGAGCCGGCATACGGCTGATGAACTAAATCAGTTGCTAGAACAGCGAGCAGCTTCGGTAGAAACGGGAATTGATGTTGCTTCGGGGAACGCTAATTTTAGTGCTTTAGCTGAAGATTTGGAACCCGTATTTGACTTATTTGCGGAAGTGATTCGGGAGCCAATATTTGCTAAGGAAAAGTTGGATTTAGCGAAGAACCAAACTCAAGGTGCGATCGCCCGCCGCAATGACGATCCTAACGATATTACCGGGCGCGAGTTTCAAAAGTTAATTTATGGCGATCGCAGTCCCTACGCCCGCACGGTAGAATATAAGACTCTGGCAAATATTTCTCGCGACGATTTGGTGAGTTTCTACCAGAAGTATTTCCACCCCAAGAATATGATTTTGGGTATTTCTGGTGACTTTGATACTGCTAAAATGCGATCGCTCATCGAGCAAAAATTCGGCAACTGGCAACCGAGTCGGAGTGCAGAAGTGCCACCATTACCAACCGTATCAGCAGCCAATCAAGGCGGCATATTTTTGGTGGATCAGCCGCAATTGAGCCAAAGTTACGTGCAGATGGGGCATTTGGGCGGGATGTTGAACAGTCCTGATTACGGTGCTTTGGACGTGATGAATGGGGTTCTGAATGGTTTTGGCGGCCGTTTGTTCAATAATGTGCGATCGCGCCAAGGCTTAGCGTACACTGTTTATGCGGCTTGGAGTCCGAGATTTGACTATCCTGGGGTATTTGTGGCTGGAGGCCAAACGCGATCGGACGCGACAGTACCATTTATCAAGGCAATTCGCGCTGAGATCGATCGTATCCGCACCGAACCAATTAGCCCGGAAGAATTAGCTTTTGCTAAAGATTCCACCCTAAATTCTTTCATCTTCAAATTTGAAAATCCCAGTCAAACTTTGTCGCGATTAATGCGCTACGAATACTACGGTTATCCCGAAGATTTCATTTTTCGCTACCGCCGCAGCATCGAAGCAGCCACAATTGCTGACGTGCAGCGCGTAGCCAAGACTTACTTGAAACCGGAGAATCTGGTGACATTAGTAGTAGGAAATACTGCGGGGATTCAACCGCCCTTATCGAGTTTGGGAACTTCGGTCAAAGTGCAATCTGTTGATATCACAATTCCCTCGGCTACTTGATCGATAATTGGCGGCGATTCTCAATCATTTGTGCAAAAACATGATGTCTGGTTAGATGATCGTAATTAAGTTCGCAGCATCGGACTTTAGTCCTTCTTCAGACAAGGAGAGAGGACTAAAGTCCTCACTACAAACACCATAATTAAGTTCGCAGCATCGGACTTTAGTCCTTGTAATTATGAGCAATAACCGGGCATCATATAACTCCTGCCTACAGAATGCCGATCGCCCTCCTTACAAAAACTCAACTCACAAACATCCCGCCCTTTCAAGCCAACAGATCGATATCAACACCCAACTCCCGCAACTTAGCCGCCAATAAATCCGCCCGCTGACGTTCCCGTTCCGCCCGCAACCGTTCATATTCCGCCTGTTCCGAACTCCACAGCAGCAAATTTCCCTGGGAATCCCACCAGCGCAGCCAGTTAATAGTTTGGCCCAGCCTTTCTCCCGACCAAATCCCCAGCCACAAATCCAACTCTGGAATCCGCACCCGTCCTGACGCATCAGCAACCTGCGTTTCATAGGCTCCATTGAGCAAATACCGCACTTCCAGCTTGGGCTCGTAGGGGTCGTAAGTCACATAGGTGGGCACTTGCAGAATCTGTTCGTAGAAGTAGAGCTTGCCGTAGGGAGGAGTCGATCGCACCGACAATTCGCTGTAATCTTCATTAGACAAAAACTCCATCACCACCGATACCGGCGCACCCTCCAGATTCGGCGTGTAACTGCGGCGAATCGTGCCCTCTGCAACTCGATGCACTTGCGGCACAAAAAACCAATCCGGTGCTTTGACTACAGTCTGCTTATTTACAGTCGCTACCAGTCCAAAATTGGAACCGATCAGGGCGACAGGAGCGATCGATCCAGCGGCTCCCAGAGCATCGGTGAGAGCAGCAGCAAGCGACGGTTGTTGAATATTTTCCACAGGATCGTCCGGTAAAACAAAGTCGGCTGGTAGGGGTTCCCAGGTGACAGTTAATACTTGAGAACTGGATGGCATTTGAATTACCATGAGCTAAACTGGTGTGTATCTAGATTGTGTATGGTGATTGAGGGGGAGAGGGGG
>JARCMA010000208.1 GCA_030248405.1 Microcoleus sp. MP8IB2.171 | reverse complement strand
TCGCTGCAATCTAAACCCATCTTTCCGGCAATAATTGGCAGCATAGCGGTAAGTGTCGCTGAAATTCCGCCCACCAATTTCTGCGCCCATATAAAAACCGTTAAATGGTGTGGGGTATTGAATGCCTCCCATGTCCAACATCATGGAAGAAACCGCCGGTAATCCAAACCATTTCAGCCCCACTTCGGCAAACCATTCATAGCGAGGGTGGGAAATAGGAACTTCTAAAATGATTTCTGGTGGAATTTCAAACCATTTTGGTTCGCCTTCTCCTACTTGGATAATCAAAGGCAACACATCAAAACGGGTTTTAGACTCTTTCGACCATCCTAACTTGAATGCTTGATCTGTTAACTCTAGATTGGCAGGATCGCCGAGAATGCTGCCATCTGGTTGACGATAACCTGCATAACGCAGCATTAAACTGTTCCAGACTTTGATCTTAAAATTTGGATTCAAGATCGTAATAGTCGATCGCAGATTCCCGTTATTAGTCGCAAACTTAATGTGTTCGACTAAAGTTTGAAAAATCTCCTCCTCTGTTTGTAAATGGCGCATATCCCGTAGTTGCAAACTGCGCCAAAAGTTGCGTCCCAGACAGCGGTTACTGTTACGCCATGCCAACTTTGTACCGTAAGCTAATTCATCGGATGTATGTTCGTAAGTGCCTGTACGCTCAATTAATTCCTTGACTTCTTGCCAGCGGGGGAGGAAGACTTCTGCTAAACCTTGTTCGAGATAGCATTGCTTGAGGAAAACCTGGGACATCAAAATAGCGAACTTCTGTGGGTACATTGGCGAGAATGCGGTTTAAATGGGTTTCTAAACCATAGACAAATTCATCAAAATCAATCGTACCGTTCCCGTCTTTGTCAGCTTGTTCTAGGATAGACTGACATTCATCATGGCTATATCCTAAATCTAATAGATAGGGAAATAACTCTTGAGCGTCAATTTGCCCACTTTTATCGAGGTCAATCGCTTCAAATCGCAAGCGAGCAAATTCTTGGGCAGACATAATTTGTCTGAGTATGGAGGATAGTTCTAAGGCGATATCAGTACCACTAAGTTGACTCGAACCTGTCAATATTTCTGGAGGTTGGTTGTTGATTTCACCTTGTAGCCATTTGGATAAACCTTGGGCGATCGCTTCTGGCTCTAACCAAGGTAAGGTGCTAGTACCAAGCGGTAAGGACAAAGTACGGCGAAACCTCAATTCCTTTTTCTGTAAGAGCAGGTGGGAAAATAAAGGCGCGTGACGTAAGATTAGAGTTTCTATATTAAAATCTCGCACTAGACTTTCTGCTAGTGTTAAGCTATCTCCCACCTTTGTGCCCGTCGGACAAGCAGGAGCAACCCAGGCTAAACGGCGAATACCCTTCTTTTGAGCTATATCTATAAATGAACGAGTGAGGGGTACTACCTCAGATAAATCTGTTGGCATGATGAAAATTACTGCTGCTTGGGCACTATAAAATTCTTCGGGTAGAATATTTTGAGCATTTAAGCTCCAATTCAACCACTCTCCACTACCAAGACTTGTGGAAGTAGCGATCGTCCCTAAACGTTTAAATCCATAAACCTGAAACCGATCTAAATTTGTCACTAAACTGACAAATTTTTTCGCAGGCAAATATTGAGAATCTGAGGCAAAAACCAGAATATTTGCGGTAGCAGATGCTGAATCAGTTAATACAGAGTTAATACTTTTCATTTTTGTACCTGAGATTGTGGAAGTTAAAAGTGTACGCCTTCAAAAATACTGATATTGTTCTATGTACAACTTGTGAAATGGTAATTTGGGAAGTATCAGCACCAGCCAAATATTCTGCCTATTATTAAGTTTCATTCCATAACAGAGGTATCCCTTCCAGCGTTCCTAAAGTTTCTATTTCTTTAATTTCACTAACTACCTTTGCTGTCAATTCTTCCGTTAGTACGTCAATGAATTGCATATCCATTGGAATAAATATTCCAATTTTATCTATTACTTCCAACAGCATATTTTTCTCGGATTCTTCTAAAAAGCCATCAGCGTTAATTAAATTTTTTAATAAATTATCATCCCCTAACAAGGAACGCAAATTTTTGTTTTCCTGCATCGGGAATAACAATTTTTCATACTTGTCTTGAGGAACAGAAACAGCTAAAGCTAATTGCAACATCAAGCGAAGATTGCTATCAGGAGGAATTGAACATAAAAACGCCATAATTTTGCCAAGTTGTTTTATCTTCATTAAATTCCTCAATTTTTCGCTATTTAGTTAAATTCTTCGGTGATTGTATGCCATTTTAGACTATACGGCGATCGCAGGATATTGTCAATCAATAGTCCGGACAGTTTTCAATCACCAATGCACAAGTTTTGATTCTAATTCGATCGGGCGATCGCCCTTTCCCCAAAAAGAACGATCGCCCGTTAATCTCTCTCTCCAAAATCTCAGGAAATTAGCGCTGATTCAAAAAGCGGCTGGCCATCGACATTGCGTCAGTAATATCTACGTCGCCGTCTCCATCTCCATCTAAAAACGCATTCAAAACGGGATTTGCGCCCTGGGCTGGATTTTGAGCGTTGCCGCCGGTTTGCAGCAAATTGAGGACGATCGGCACTAAAACAGGTATCATCGCTTGTACTGTGGAGTTATTCAAGCCGGTTCTTTGGGCGATATCGGCCACTATCTGCGTTAGTTGGCCGGCTCCGAACAAACTCTGTACCGCTTGCGGATTGGGATTTGTGCCGCTAAATTGGTTGACAAGTTGTTGAGCTTGTGCGTCTCCTGACTGCGATCGCACGTCTTGCAATGCCGATCGCACGTATCCGCCCAAAACCGACATTGCTAGCTGAGTCGTGCCCGCATCGACGCCCTGGTTGCCGCTCAACTGCTCTACCGCACCGAGAATGTTGCCCAACTGATTGGGGTTTGCTTGTTGGTTGGGATTGTCGATCGCGCTCAAAATTTGGTCAAATAGTCCCATAATTTTCGCTCCGTACAGTGATTGCTCAACTTTAAATTATAGCAAATCCTGTTTTTCAAGATTACTGAAAATAGTTTTTAGTTGGGTATTATCACTCAGCGAGTGGGGTAGCAACAGCCAGTCAGTAAGCAATCTCATACCATTTTAGATTTGAGATTGGGAATGAATTCTGACATCAGAGTTTGGATCGCACGCTTGCAGTTGGATGCTTTTTTGAAACTGCTATAAAAAATGATAATTTTTAAGTTTTTACAGTTCCTCTCTCCTCGGACTTGGTTGGCGCGTTCCCGCTGGATAGGGAATTATATTCGCTAGCAATTGGAGGTTGTAAGAGCATCTTTTGCATGAAATTCTCATGCTTAATCGGCAGGGCGATCGTAAATTCAGTCCCCGTTCCCACCTCAGACCAAAAGTTAATCGTCCCCCCGTGTTTCTTGACGATAATTTCGCGACCAATTGCCAATCCCAAACCCGTACCTACACCTCTCGGTTTAGTAGTAAAGAATGTTTCAAACATTTTTTCTCGACTCCCTCGCGCTATTCCCGTACCGTTATCAGAAATTCGCACTACCACTGAGTCGTCGTCCAAGTATTCTGTAGCAATGACAATTCTCGGCGAAAAACTCGGTGCTTCTTGTTTAATTGAGCCCGAAGCCGATTGTTTTTTCGCCTCCTCAGAGCTGGATTTCTCACTTTTTGCTTTCTCTTCCACAGCATCTAGTGCATTGTTGAGAAGGTTAACAAATACCTGGTAAAGCAAACCCATATAACCTTCAACAGTCGGAATATTGCCGTAATGTCGCACCACTTCAATGCCCTGTTTGATGCGGCTGTTGAGAATCAGCAAACTGCTGTCTATGCAGGCGTGCAAATCGACGGGATGAGGGGCCGCATCGTCGAGGCGAGAAAAATCTTTCAAACTTAAGATAATAGCTTTTGCTCTTTCAGCGCCTACTTGCATCGAGTCAAATATTTTTATCAAATCTTCTTTGAGAAAATCGATGTCTATTTCTTCGCCTTTCGCCAGCACTGCGGCAGGGGGATTGGAAATTTCTGTTTCGTAAGTTTTGAGCAAATCTAAAATATCTTCAACGTAACTTCTGGCTGGGTCGATATTGGCATAAATAAAATTGATTGGGTTGTTAACTTCGTGAGCAACACCGGCTAACATCCGCCCCAAAGTTGCCATTTTCTCATTTTGAAGTATCTGGCTTTCTTGTTCAGATTTCAATTCTTCTAGCAAGTGATTTACTTTCTGAATCAGTTGATTCAGCGAAGCTGCTAATACTCCCACTTCATCGGTGCTGGTAACTGGTACTTGCAACTGAAAATTAGATTCTTCAGTCACTCGCTGAGCGATTTTAGTTACAGCGGCGAGGGGTTTGGCGATCGCCCGACTGGTGAAGCCCGCCAGCACTGCTGCAACGACGATCGACAGTGCCATGCTACCCAAAATTATTTGCACCCGCAGCGCCTGCGCTTGCAGCAGTGCCTCCCGCCCAGCATCTTCTTGCTCTTGGGCGCGATCGATAATTTCTGCTATATCATTGACCGCCCTATCTAGTTGCAACCCAATTTTATCTCGATCGAAATTCAACAGCAACTTACGTTTAATACTTTGTTGAGCGGGGTTATTTGGCAGGTTACTAATTTTTTTATTAACTATTTCTAGTCTAGACAGATAATTAGACAATAGCGAATCGCAAGTTTTTTTGAATTTTTCTATGCCTTCTATGTCTTCCATGTATTTAGATTTTTTGACTTCAGATAACAACAACTTCAAATTGTAAATATTTTTTTGTATTTGTTCGTATTTGCTGTCAAATATTTGGGGCTGTTCTAGCCAGTAAATCAGCCCCTCTTGGCTGTTTTGCGTTCGCAGTAAAGCCACCTGCAACTTATTTAAAAGCTGAGTTTCTCGATCGATGTGTACTTGATTGTTAGTTCTGCGATAGTAATGAGTGCCCACCAACATCCCGATAGTCGTTCCCCCAATCGCAACACAAAGAGCCAGTGCATACCCACTGCTGATTTTGTCGCGAATACTGAGGTTGCCCAAGGAATGGGCTATGTGAGCGAAATAATTGGGCTTTGGTGGCTGGCTGTCTTTGATGTTATGCTCGCAAGAGGTAGAGAGTTCTTGTGAAGGCTGATTCAGATGTTTGAGCTGCATAGATGCTAACCTGTGAATAATTCACGCACTGACAATTCAGTCTAACTTAACTCGTGGCTGATTTGAGAGTACCGCAGTGATATTTAATGTGATAATTTTTGTAAATTAGGATGCTCTTAGCTTGCCTAAGAAACCCGGTTTCTCGTTTCTACTTTCGGAGCTTCCAGGAGGCACTGGTGTTACAAAACCGGGTTTCTCTGTACTTAATGTCATATTTGTTTCTTAATAAAAAAGTATTGCTAGACTCGTGATCAAATAAATCACCGAATAAATAAGTAGGTAGATGCAAATAAACCAGCCTACGGTTCCAGCGGGTGATAAGCTGTAGCTGAGTTATCGTGCAAGCTACAATTGCAGCAAGAGGGCGATCGCACTTTTCCGTCCCGCTGGCGCTCAAACTCCGCAAACCGCGCCCGCAGTCCGACAGAATCGGGATTTGCGGGCTCGCGCAGTACGATCCTCTTCGAGGGCTTCGCTAACGGGCGCTTGGCCATTTGAGATTTGAGATTTGAGATTTGAGATTTGCAATGACTGATGACTATCGGCGTAATGTAAAAATCAAAGCATAACCCTTTTATTTGCCCCTTTCCTCATGCCTTTGCCGCGCCTGTTAACCTTAATTGCTGCTTTCTGCCTCGCCCTGGGGCTGATTATTGGGCTGGTGAGTTCCTTAACAGGGCTTTACAGTCAAGTTGCGTGGTCTGCTTCTCCGCTGCTGGCTAATTTGCTGATTTTCTTGATTATTGTACTTTTGGGCACCCTAATTTTTGCGCTATTTTATTATTTTAGGCTGCTGCAACGCCCTCAGAAAGTTAAGGGAAAACGGCCGATTACTCCGAAGGTTCCTGTTGTAAAAAGTGAAGCTGCTTCGGAAAATCTCAAAGCAATTCGGCAACAAGTCGATCGCATTCAAGATGAAGTAGCGCGGCAAGCTTTGCTGTTGAGAGCCCGCGAAATTGAAGCTAGCATGGCTCGCGGCAGCGTTCGAGTAGTTGTTTTCGGCACCGGTTCTGCGGGCAAAACTTCCGTTGTGAATGCGTTGGTGGGGCGGATGGCGGGACAGGTGGGCGCGCCGATGGGAACTACCGAGGTTGGCGAAACTTACACTCTGAAATTGAAAGGAATCGATCGAGAATTAGCAATTACTGATACCCCAGGCATCTTGGAAGCGGGAGTTGCGGGGACTTACAGAGAGGAATTGGCTCGGCAGTTGGCGGCCCGGGCAGATTTGATTTTATTTGTTTTGGACGGCGATTTGCGAAAATCCGAGTACGAACCGCTGCGGACTTTGGCGGAAATTGGCAAAAGGTCGATCGTGATTTTTAATAAAGTTGACCTTTATCCCGACACCGACAGAGATGAAATTCTCACTAGGCTGCAGCAGCGAGTCAAAGGTTTTGTATCAGCAATGGATGTAGTCGCCATTAGCGCCAATCCGCACAAAGTTGTATTAGAAGACGGCACAATTTTTCAGCCATACCCGGATATTATGCCATTAATTCGGCGCGTCGCTGCAATTTTGCGAGCTGAAGGCGAAGACTTAATTGCGGACAATATTTTGCTGCAATCTCAGCAATTGGGAGACCAAGCGCGCAAGTTAATTGATGCTCAAAGGAGGCGGCAAGCTGATAAGGCAGTAGAGCGATTTCAGTGGATCGGAGCCGGAGTAATTGCTGTCACGCCTTTGCCAGTTGTGGATTTGTTAGCGACAGCTGCAGTTAACGCTCAAATGGTAGTAGAAATTGCCAAGATTTACGGCTGCGAATTAAATATCGATCGCGCGAAAGAATTAGCCTTGTCTCTAGCAAAAACCCTAGCAAGTTTGGGAATAGTTGAAGGCGTAATTCAAGTAGTGTCAAGGGCGTTGCAATTAAGCGTAGCCGGGTTTGTACTTGGCAAAGCAATTCAAGCAGTCAGTGCGGCTTATTTAACCAGAATTGCTGGTAAAAGTTTTATTGAATATTTCCGCCATGACCAAGATTGGGGCGACGGTGGCATTGCCGAAGTTGTGCAAAGGCAGTTTCAGTTAAATAGGAAAGACGAGTTTGTAAAAGCATTTGTCAAAGATGCGATCGCCCGCGTTGTCGAACCTCTGAACATTTATCAGCAGGAATCGGAACCAGAATTAGAAATGTCAGCCGAATTGGAACCACAAATAGAACCAGAATCCTTGTATCAGCCGCCGCAATACGACGATTGGGAAACTTACAGCAACAAACGCAACGATGACTGG
>JARCMA010000207.1 GCA_030248405.1 Microcoleus sp. MP8IB2.171 | reverse complement strand
TGCCTTGTTGCTGCAAGACTGCGGCTAAACCGTTAAGTCCGATCGCAATCTGTCGTCGATCGTTTAAAGCTTCGCTAATCTCAACTACCCGTTGGAAAGCATCTACGGCTTTATTCCACTTGCGTTGTTGCTTAAAAATATTGGCTAAACTGTCCAAAACCTTCCGCAAACTATCTTGTTCGCCCAACTCCTCGGCAATTGTGACACCCCGTTGAAGAGCATTCACGGCTGCATCAAAAAGTTGCTGCTGCTGTCGTATGCGACCCAGCCGAATCAGCCATTTTATTTCAGAACGCTGGCGGTTGTTTGGGTTCTCAATTCTGCTGATAATATCAGGAAGAGGCGCGAGTACCGCTTCCGCATTAGGAAGTTCATTTTGCTTGGCAAAATATTTTGCTTGTCGAGTTCGGAAAGTGACAACAGCTTCCCAATCCTCGCGGGATTCTGCTAATGCTTGGAAGCCCCGCATCAGATGAGTTGCCTTTGACCAATAGCCATAGTCTTCAAAAAAGTCATTGAGAGATTCAGCCAGGTTGTAATCGGCAACTCCATTTTTTTGCAACCACTCTGCGGCTAGGATAATGTCATCGATTTCCTCTCCAATAATGGATACACCCATATCGCTATTATTGGGGTTGAAAGATTTCACTAAGTTGATGCAAAACTCCGCGTGTCGTGCTGTTGCTTCTTCCTCTAATCCACGATCTACCAGTAATTCACGAGCAAACAGACGAATGAGTGAGTGAAAAACAAAGCGATTTTCTCCTACCTCAGCATAATTGAGCAGTGAAATTCGGCAGAGATAATCAAGATACTTTTGTGCATCGTACTCATCATTAAAACCACTTGTCGCTGTTGCTGTCCGACGCGAAAACCCGTCACTAGCACAAAGACTCAAACAGGCAAAGAAATTAATTTTCTCTGGCTGAAGCTGGTTCAAACTCAAAGAAAAGCAAGCCCGTAGATCCAAATGCTCGTCACCTTCGACTTCCATCCTTTCTAGTCGCTTCCGTTCATCCCTTAATGACGCTACATAATCGGTAAGTTTGCGCCCCTCGTTGAGCTTCAATCCCGCACCGATAATTTGCAGTGCCAATGGTAATTTCCCTGTTAACTGAATCAGGTTACGAGCCGCTTCTGGTTCGATCGCCACTCGCTCTTTGCCAATCAGAGTTTCCAGCAAACGCAGGGATTCCGGATCGGGCAGCGGGGGCAGGTTAATCCGACCCTCATCTGGAATATCCAGCGAGATGGGTAATCCGTGATCGCGCGTCGTGACAATCACCGCGCATCTGTCTCCACCGGGACGTAATGCCCGAATGCTTGACTCTTCCGCATTGTCGAAAATCAACAGCATCCGACGGTAAGCAAACACCTCTTGCATGATGGTGCTGGCATCTCGTTCGTCTTCCGAGTCAATTTCCTCGCCGTACCGGGCAAATTCACGGGCAATGGCATCAATCTCTTTGCCATCCACCCGCAAACCAATCACACCATCTGGAAAATCATCTTTATGGATCGTGGCAAAGTGACAGGCGAGGGCAGATTTACCAATCCCTCCAACCCCAGCCAAACTGGCAATGCTGCATATTTTCGTCCCTTGGCGGTTTAACAGCAATTCTTCGAGTTGTTGTAACTCTTCCTCCCGCCCCGTGAAGGTTGAAACATCTAACTGCGGCAACACAAATGGAATTTTCCGAACGATTGAGGTTTTTGGCTGTGTTGACTCAGCAGCATTCGCCGAACTTTTGCCAAGAACCAGTTTAATTTCGCCATCGGGTCTTCTAATTTGCGGTTCTTGAGGAATTTTGGATTCATCGTAGTATGCCTTTAATTCCTCCTCCACAAAATCAGCCAATTTTCGGTCATTAATCCATTGATTTTGGAGCATCCTGTTGGGGTTCAGCCCTTCGATCAGCGCTCCCGACAGCACGCCATGCTTGCCATCCAACCGCTCGTAAGCAACTTCGGAACTGTGAGAAGCGGCAATTAAAAAGCGCTTGCGTCCGGGAACTTGCCCTAGTAAATCGCTATTTTTAAATTCCAGTAACTCGCCACTATGGCAGCTATCCAACCAAATAATCTGCTCTTTGACCGGACTTTGCTCTACGATGTCCCATAAATCTCTGAGCAGTACGCCATGCCACTTTTTGCGGCGCGGGTTAGCATCGCTGGTTGCCAGCAGAATTTGTTTTAAATTTCCTAAAGGTTTGGGGAGTCCATGTCCGGCAAAAAACAAGAGTGCTGTATCTCGATCTTCTTTTGGCAAAAACAGTTTGGTAATTTCATCTAGCAGTTCATCAGCCTCAAGCGGTTTATCTGGATCGACCTGTAACTTGTCATCGATCTCGCTACAAGGCAACCGTCGCACCCGAAAATTACGATCGGCTTCCAAGAGTTGCGCGATCGCCTCTGCATCTGACGCTGGGGTTTTTAGGTGTTTCGCTCGACCTTCAGCATCCTCTAAAAAAGGATATCGATCGATCCCAACGACCAGTGCATATCGATTCATGAAAAATTTAAATGTTAAGTGCTGTATCCCATTGCCAATGCACCCAAACGTGGCTGAAACAGAGCTGATGGCAGCGATTGAGGCGAATTTTGACTTAGACGCCTATTTTACTCTAACATAAACTTTAAATAACCATTTCACCTCGTAGGCTTCATGGCTGAATCTCCTCGCACCACTCAACTGGCGCTCCTACTCGCTCTGAAACAGCTAGAAACACCACTCACTGCCGACGAACGAGCGAAGCTGAAAACCAAGGGTCAACAACTTGCGATCGATCCAGACGACTGGGATTATATTCAAGAAGGCTTGATGGCAATCGTCGAGCAAAACCCCTCCCTCGATCGACTTTTTCAAACGGCTCAAATGCAATTGCAGGCGATCGACAGTAATATTCCGATCGAACTCCTTCCGACAGAACAGGAAAAAGAGGCGGAATTACTAGCAAACGAAAAAAGAGAACTTGTTACTTTCGGCTATACGGAAGGCAAACCAGACCCAACAAGTAATGAAATTCGCGATGTAGTTATTGATGTATTGAACCAAAAAGATCCGGCAACAAAAGCTAAAAATCTCAGTTTCCTTGACCGAATTCAGGCACATCTCCAAAAGTCCAATTCCTGAAGGCTAAAGATAATGAGTGAGATTATTTATCCAACTCTAGATTTATTTCTTTACGACTTGCGCGATGAACTGGGAGAAAGTGCTGGCGATCTCTCTAACGATCGAGTCAGTTTTTTCCGAAAACTCCCCGAACAAATTCGTGCATCAATAATACAGCGAGATGCTGATGTGGAAGCTGAGTATGTAGAACTATCTGGTCGCCGAGGCACACAGAAATTTAACAGTAGATCCCTTAAATATTTTTTAAAAGGATACTACTATCCCGTGCGTTTTGGTGATAGTTACGCACTGTTACTCGATTGTTCTGTAGAACATTCTTTAGGGCGTCCAGAACGCAGTCAAACTGAAGAATTGCCAGTCAGTTGCTTTGCCGATCTTAAAGCAGAACTCGATCTGCGATTAGCAAATCAAATAAGTTCGATCGGACAAGTCTGGATGCTATCGGGTCAAATCCCTAACTTTACCCCAGACAAAGCTGAAGCTATTGCCCGATCTTGCTGCCAAGTTCCTGAACTAGAACTCGATTGGGAACGAGATTTTAGGGGCAAAAGTCAGTTCGCGGGAGGAATCCTATTTGAGCTGTGGCGATATCGTTTCAAGCAACCAATATGTTCCTCTAATTTCAATTCAAATCATATCCTCAATATCCATCAAATTCAGGATAATTACTCAGTTTTTATTGCCATTTATCCCGAATTAGAAACTGCCCAAAAAGCCTCTGAATTTGACTTTGACTGGCTCAAGTTGTTTGCCTATAGAAGTAAAATACTCTGGGCTTACGGTCAAAGCCAATATCTAAGAAAGCAGCTCAAAGATAATTTTGTTTTAATTAAGCAATACCTGAAAGATTTCAATCAAAATCAAAGCCAAAGATTAAACCTTAAACAGCTCCGTCAAATTCTGACTAATGCTCAAAACACTCTTTCAAACTACTCGCTCGACCTGAGTTACCTCAATATTCAAAAACGTACTATAGAAGTTAACCTGCTCAACTACAGACGGCGGATGGAGACAATGAAGCAGCGCTTGACAGAATGTCAAAAAGTCAGCAATCTGGAAATCCTGAAGCAATTTGATAGTGATGTAGAAAACCGATATCTATTACAAATTCAGAGCGATTGCGAAAGTTTTAGTCCGGGATTAAGCTTGTTAGGAGAGTTAATTAATTCGATTCGGGGAGTCACTGAAATTGACCAGTCAGAACGCGATCGCACTTTTCAAAATACTGTTGCCATTTGGGGCGTTGGACTGGCCGCTGGGTCAATTGTTGCCTCGATCGCGACACAATTTCCCGGTGCCTCAGACCCAAAGGAAGCCGCCAAATACCCTCTAGGTTCCGCACTCTCTCAGCTAGGCATTCCAGATCCTTGGTTGGTTCCAGCTATTTCAACCACCGCCAGCCTGGGAATAGGAATTATGGCCGCACTTCTTACCGCACTGGTTATCAAACTGAGCTGGTTTTGCAGAAAGGACTAGCAGAACCCGAACTTCATATACTTTGTAGGGTGAGGGTTTGTCCAGAGCGATCGCCCAGGAGTAACAGGAGAAACAGGGGAAGGGCTTGATTGTAGTAGTCAAGGGCTTGCTGTCTGTCTGCTAATCTATTAGCAATAAAGCCCATTAGATACCTAATTAGATGGTATCATAATCGATCGCAGCTTGTCAGGTGTAATATTTTTAAATTGGCGATCGCTCTCAAATCTACTATTTACTATATTTTGGGTGCACTTTATGCAAGCAAAAAAAAAACAATCCCACAAATCAATTGCGATCTTTTACCTAGGAATGCTCGCTGTTTTTCTCCTATCCTTAACTCTGCGATTTTGGGAATTAGAGCGATTTAACACTCTAGTATTTGATGAGGTTTATTACGCCAAATTTGCCAACGATTATCTCACAAAAACTCCCTTTTTCAACGCTCACCCGCCTCTGAGCCAGTACATAATTGCGATCGGGATTGCGATCGGCACTCACCTTCCCTTCGGAAAAACAGCCGTCAACAGTATGGCTGGCTCCCTGCTTTCCCCTTGGGATTACCGCTGGCTGAATGCTCTCACAGGTTCCTTTATTCCGCTAGTTGTGGGAGCCCTGGCTTATCAGCTAGTTCCGCGCCGCACCTTTGCTTTTATTGCTGCTTTATTTATCGCCTGCGACGGTCTGTTTTTAGTTGAATCTCGCTACGCACTGAACAACATTTATCTAGTTTTGTTTGGAATCTTAGGTCAGTTATTTATTTTAAAATCCGTAGAAGCAGAAGGCAAAAAGCGCTGGCTTTGGCTGGTACTCGCCGGAATAGGTTTCGGCGCATCTGCGGCTATCAAATGGAACGGATTATGGTTTATTTTCGGTACTTATCTAATTTTAATCTGTGCTTGGGCAGTTCGTTTTATCCAGGGTAACAGACGAAATGAAGAACAAAGCCGCGACGTAGATTCACCTCTAATTCCTGCCGAAAGTCCCGTACAAAAACTGACTAAACTCAATTTTATAGAACTCTGCTTAAGTCTAGCTATTATTCCTATTCTAGTTTACAGCATCTCTTGGATTCCTCACCTGCACTTTAATCCAACTCCCAATTTCTGGCAGATGCAAACGGAAATTTTGACTTATCACCAGCGGATTAAAAGCGGCCCAGATGTACATCCTTACTGTTCCACGTGGTACAGTTGGCCTTTGATGCTGCGCCCCATAGTTTACTTCTACAAAACTGCTAGCAGCAATGCCCAACCAGATCCGGTTTTGCCACCTTTACCTGAAGGTGTAACTCAGGCAACTTTTGACGTTCACGCAATGGGAAATCCATTGCTTTGGTGGCTGTCAACCTTAGCTTTACTGCTAGTAATAGGAGTTTTAGTTCACCGGATTTTGGTGTGGCTGCAAACGCGCAGCGAGGCTTCTGTTGACACGATAGAACAGCAGCGGCCGATTTTGTTTCCGCCGACTGCTGAAATGTGGCTGGCGTTATATTTAATAGTTAATTGGGCCGCTAATTTGCTGCCTTGGGTGAAGGTGACTCGCTGCATATTTTTGTACCATTATATGGGCTGTTCTGTGTTTGCAGCCTTAGCACTTGCTTGGTGGGTTGACAGGTGGCTGCACAGCCCTCAAACTCGACTCCGAGGGATGGGGGTAACAATTATTTTTCTGGTTTTGGGTGCTTTTATTTTCTGGATGCCTATCTATTTGGGACTGCCTTTGTCGCAGTGGGAATGGAAAATTCGGATGTGGCTGCCGTCTTGGGTTTAAGTTAGAAATAATTCTTTTATTAACGGGCTCTCCGGCCCGTTCCACAAGAAAATTAAGTTTTGTGGAACAGGCATCTTGCCTGTTCCTAACCAAGGTCTAAGATGTAAGCTATAACGCAATACGGTTTACTTAAGACCGAACAAGTGGTAAACTAGGTATGATGTACAAAAAAGTAAATCCAGTATAGTGCCGTACAAAAAATTATT
>JARCMA010000206.1 GCA_030248405.1 Microcoleus sp. MP8IB2.171 | reverse complement strand
TATGGTGTATACGGTATCAAGCAAAACTTTTTGTGATTCTATGATGCCCTAGGAGTAAGGATATGCGGTTTGCTTATCACCACAAAATCAGGAGAGCCACACAAAAATAACTTTGGAGAAGATATATATGCTTAAAGGAAAGGTTTTACGGGTTGCTCGTCCAACTGATTGCCTCGATCAAGTTGTTCATTTCTACACAGAGGGTTTAGGGCTGCAAATCCTCGATAGTTTTGAAAACCATGAAGGTTTTGACGGAGTAATGGTTGGGATGCCAGGAGAAAGCCACCACTTTGAATTCATCCATCAACGGGGACATATTGTAGGTGGCGCTCCAACTCAAGACAATATTATCGTCTTTTACCTTCCTAACCAACAAGAATGGCAGCAGGCTGTTGAGCGAATGAAAGCAATTGGATTTGAGCCTGTAAACTCCTACAATCCCTACTGGGACAAAGATGGAGTGACCTTTGAAGACCCAGATGGCTATCGAGTCGTTTTGCAGAATGCCGAGTGGATCTTGTAGCAGCGCGATCGCCGCATAAGGTATCTACACCAATTTATAACTCATCATTTTCTTTTCGTGCCGCGCGAATGGTTTGAGGAAATACGCCTACTAAAAGTGCCAAAGCTCGATCGGGAATTTGTGCCACTGTTTCCCCATCAAAATATTGTTCAAACTGAGTTAAAATCATTTGTGCCCGTTCCAAAGCTACAGGCTTTGCCGTTAACTGTTCCGTTAACCGCACCCAATGCCGCCGAATTTCAAAAGCTTTCTGTTTTTCTTCGGGAGATTGAGGACAAACCAAACAAAAATCCCCCACCGGAATCGCCCGCACAGAGTCAACATCAAAAGCACCGCCAACCGCAGCCCCCGGCCCTGCAAACTCTGCGTGAAAGCGTTTAATCAAAATTAGACCGTTTCGGCGACGGCTATCTACCATCAACAGCTTGCCGCTGTTGATTTCTGCGAGAATGTCAGAGTGGTTGGTGTACTCAGTCAAATCTGTGCCAAGGTTTCGATGTCGCAAGTCCGAGTGTGCACCAAGGCCGGCGCGGACAATACCGCTAGAATTAAAATCAGAGCTGGATGAAATCTCAAATCTGCGATACTCCAGCGATCGATCGAGATTATTCATTTAAACTTATAAATTAATACTGTCACAAGGTGGTAGCTTGAGCGCGATCGAATATCAAATGCAGGTAGAACAAACAGTAGACACCCTGAAAGCGGATCTCCCGACGCTTTTTGAGAAAGACATCTCCTACGACATCTACACAAAAGCCATCTATTTTCAAGATCCCGTCAACAAATTTAAAGGAAAAATCAACTATCGCATTATCTTTTGGACTTTGCGATTTCACGGCCAGCTATTTTTTAGCGAGATTTTCTTCGACCTCCACGACGTAAGCCAGACAGCCCCTGATACTATTGTGGCAAATTGGACTGTGCGCGGGACACTGCGCGTACCCTGGAAAGCTCAGATTTTCTTTAATGGCTATTCTACCTACAAAATGGATGAGGACGGCTTGATTTACCAACATATCGACACTTGGGACAGAAATCCCGGAGAAATTTTAAAGCAGTTTTTCCGTAAGGGCAGCGTTGTCTTCAAATAGTAGCAGGGGACTGCACATAAACCGTAGGATTTTCCATCGTAAACACAATACCGTGGACTGAAAGGGATTTAGCAATTTCAGCACTTGCTAACTCTAGTAGGCGTTTACGCACCTCGATCGCATTATCCTGAGATCCTAAAATTGCCAAACTCACCCTTAATCTTTTTCCAGATCCATCGGCGAGAGCAATATTTGTGCTGTTAGGATCGATTCCTGATAGGAAAGCAATTTTTTCCATGATAGCTTGCTGCACTAGGGCATATTCTCGTTCTCCTAAAGCACTTGCAAAGTCCATATACAGTAACACTATAATTTTTTTGGCAAGAGTAACGTTTTCAATTTCTACACTGACTAAGATAGAATTGGGCATCACAATAATTGTACCCGTACCGAGAGAACGAATTTTTGTCGATCGCAAGCCAATACTTTCTACTTTGCCCAACTCTCCAGCGGGTAGACGGATATAGTCACCAGTAACAAAAGGACGATCTAAATACAATACTAAAGTAGCAATGAGTTGTTCTAGAATTTTTTGGGCTGCAAAGGCGACGGCTAAACCAACTAACCCCAAACTAGCAACCAAACCAATCAAGTCAAAGTTTACGCTGCGGGCAAATGTCACCAGTGCTACAATAAAGATAAAGACATTCAACACGCTCTCAAATACTAAAATTGCATCATCGCTACTGGGATTAAATTTCCCCCCAAACTTCAATCCATAGGTACGCAGGTAGCGGCTAGTAAGTTTTGTGGATAACCAATACAGACATCCAACTACAACTAGATTTGCGATCGGTTTGAGCAGCCCATACACAACTGGTACTAATGTTTCGAGTAAGTTCAGAGACCAACTGATACAAATACAGAGGACTGAAAATTGCACAAGGCGATCGCTCGGTTGAACAATTTCCAGATAAATATTTTCTGCTGATTGGATATCTAGCTTTTTGATGGCAAATCTCAGTAAGGCTGGAGCGTATTGACTAAATACAAAAGACCCTCCTAATGCTCCCAAAAATATTAGCCACTGGGGCTGAGAAAATGGGGAAAAAATCTGATAGCGAATACTTCGCAATACCGGGAACCACTCCGCACTCACTAGGGCGATCGCTAACCAGGCAAAACCAAAAACAACCTTGGTAAAAATACCAGTTTCCCACTTAGCTATTTTGGCGACAATTATCAATAAAAACCGCAATATTATAATAATTCCTATGCCAATTAAAATCCACAAACTTCGCTGCAAAATGTATTGTGAAGTTCGTTCTTTTTTAGCCTTAGCGACCGCCTTTTCTAGAATATTTTCCCATTCCTTAGCTTGTTGAGACAAAGAAAAGTTTGGTAAAACATCGTTGGCTGTAACTGTCAACAAATAATTCTTGTTTAAGGAAATTGAGGTAGCGCTTGAATTAGGGTCATTACGCACATCGAAATTTATGACTTTCTCATTAGCGATCGCATCAGCCAGCAAATCATTGGCAAATTGGGTACGATCTAATGCTGAAAACCGATCGACAGGTTGCAAATAAAATAGCGGAATGCCATCAACTACTATAGGAGAACGAGGGCCGTCAGCACTTAAAGCAAAACTCATCGGAAAAGTCGCCAGAAACAAAGCGATCGCAAATAAGAATATCTGCTTCATTGGTCGCTTAAATAGGAATTGGAGCATCCACATAAATCGTTGGTTGGTTAATGGTGAAAGAAATATTATGTTTTTGGAGTTGTTTGGTGATTTGTTGGGTAGCCAGATCCAGCAATTGCCGTCTCAATTCCATAGATAATTCATTAGAACCCAAAATGAAAAAAGAAATTTGGGCTTGGTTGTTACTGAAGGAAACCTCTGTGTTGCGCCAGTCTAAACCAAAAATGTCCATAGTGCTTTCCATGATGGTTTTGCGGATTAGTGCTTGCTCGTCGGCAGATACCTGTTCGGGAAACTCTAGCATCATTACAGACATGACTTTCTTTGCGCCTGTAAAGTTCTCGATGGTAGCTTGAGTCAGGGAATTATTAGGAATAACCGTGAGAGTGCCTTTACCAGATGTGCGAATTTTTGTGGATCTTAAACCAATACTTTCTACTCGTCCAAAAGTACCTTGTTTTCCCATAGGCCCATCGGATAAGCCAATATAGTCCCCAACTTGAAAAGGGCGATCGAGAGTTAATACAATTCCTCCTAAAAATTGTTCTAAAGTCTTCTGAGCAGCAAAGGCAATAGCAATACCTCCAACCCCTAAGCTAGCCAGTATGGCCACAACATTGATATTAT
The DNA here is from genome assembly GCA_030248405.1 of Microcoleus sp. MP8IB2.171. GTDB lineage: Bacteria > Cyanobacteriota > Cyanobacteriia > Cyanobacteriales > Microcoleaceae > Microcoleus. The sequence continues at coordinate 215 of JARCMA010000206.1, read as the reverse complement.
GGCTAATGCAAAAAACTAAAATCACCGCTACACCGATCGCAAAGTCTCCCAGATAGCGAATTAAAAAGATAGACTCGCCTCTTACTTTAGGGTTTGACTCAAAGGTTGCGCCTAAAATTGTGGTATTAAAAACGTCTCGAAATAAACTTGACACTAGCCAACCGCCACAGAAAGTGATGCCCGCACTCAGACAAAACTCTATCAAATTTAGCCAT
>JARCMA010000205.1 GCA_030248405.1 Microcoleus sp. MP8IB2.171 | reverse complement strand
TTACGGTATGAAACGCTAAATATGCCCGTCATAGAAACCAGTACCCACAAAGCTTTTGGATTTTAAAGTTATTTTTTCATACCCTGATTAAGCAACGCCGAATTCGCGTCTATACAGACAAAACCCGCGACTCGACTTCGCTCGCCGAACACCTCCGCGGGTTGAAGAGCGGGCGAATGGAATTCGCGTCCATACAACAATACGGTTCAGTTAACGTTTTTTGTCATTGAGAGCGCCCCGATCGTTGCAATCGCAGCCTATACAAACGTAGTCGTTAGCCTTCGGGAAGGGTAGTCCGCCTCCGCGGTGTAAAGAAAATAACATAATTTTAACCGTCCGATCTTCAACCCGCGGAGGCGGGTTTTGTTTGTGTAGACGCGGTTTCAACCGCCGTCTGCATCTTGAATCGAAAATTAAAAATTCAAAATGGTTATAACCCTTCTAAATTGACAAGCTGATGCAAGAACCCTGAGCAGTTTTGTTTACTTCAATCCTGGCTTGAAAAGCTTCTTTCAGGTGGGGCATATGGGTAACGGTGAGGATGCAGGCGAAGTCGGAGGCGATCGCATTAATTGCAGCAATCAGCCGATCGCACCCTTCCGCATCTTGAGTCCCAAATCCCTCATCAATAATCAACATTTGCAAAGCCGTCCCCGCCCGCTGAGACAACAATCTCGCCAGCGCCAGCCGAATCGCAAAATTAATCCGAAAAGCTTCACCGCCCGAGTAAGTTTCGTAGGCGCGAGTACCGCGAGCATCAGCAATTAAAATGTCTAAAGTATCAATCAACTTAGTTGCTTTTTTAGAAGCAGCCGCCCGCTGAGTAATAAATTGAACGTGCAACTGATTCGCGCTCAATCTCGACAATATCTGATTTGTTTCAGCTTCGAGTTGAGGCAAAACATTTTCAATCATTAAAGCTTGAATGCCGTTTTTACCAAAGGCTTGACCCAACTCTTGATAAACTCGGTATTGGCGTTTAGCAACTTGCATTTGCTCTTTTTGAGCTACTAGCTGAACTTGCAGATTTTCCAGATTTTGCTGCTGCTGCTGGAGGCGTCCGAGACTTCCCAAATGTTGGTCTAGCTGCTGGCGGCGGCGACTGATTTGCTGTTCGATCGCACTTATGCGGGCTGTGGGATCGGGATGTTCTTGCAATTGCTGGTTCATCGCGGAAGTTTGAGCGCTGACAGCTTGCAAATCTCGATCGCGCACGGCGATGGAATTAGCAATTTCATTAATCCGCTGCTGCACTTGCGGGTACTGCACAGTTGCCGACCGCAATTTTTCGGCCCTAGCGATCCAAAATTGCGTTTTACGCATTTCGCTGCGGACGTGTTCGTGCTGTTCCAAATTATAACCAACTTCCGCAATGTATCTATCTAAAGACAGAATTTGCTGCTGAATTTCCGAGCTATTTTTTTGCAGTTCTAACTGTTGTTGTACCGTGGCTAATTGAGTTTGCAAATCCGGGCGGCGGGTATTAATTTTATCCAGTTTCTGCTGAGCATCTTTGATTTGAGCTTGCTTAATTTCCGCCCACCGCAAGCGCTTTTCATCGCTGCGGGCGAGGGAGTGACTGCGATCGCTATAATTTAGCTGTTGCAGTTGCTGTTCGACTTGCTGTAGTTCGCCCAAATCATCGGCTGCATACTCGCCGGTACTCAGCAACCGCTCTATTTCCTCCGCATCTTGACGCATACTTTGCAGCCTGTTTTCGTCTTGATCCAGGCCGTCTAATTGTGCTTGCAAATGGCTGCGGCGTTCCCGCAATTCTTGATAGGGCGCTAATTCCTGTTCTAGTTCGCGGTATTCATGTCTGAGGACTTGAATTTCGCGCTCGGAAACAGCCAACTGTTCGCGCACAACCCACAGTTGGTTCCAAATTTCTTGCTGTTGGGAGTGGTGTTTTGTGACTACCAAATTCCAGTAGTGTTCGTCTAAAGGTCGATCGCACAAAGGACAATTGCCAAAATTTGCATCCCGCACCATTAAACGCGAATTCGATTGCTCGTTTTCCTCAAAATTCGAGACTTTAGCTTCGCCTGCGCTGGTTTCTCCTTCATTTTTCCGCAGCAGTTGCAGTTTTTGGTCGATTTCGGCGAGTCTGGTTTGATAGTCGCGGCTTTTGGCTTGCAGGTTTTCCAGAAAACTGTGCCTTTCTTGGCCTTTTTCGCGGACTCGTTCTTGATAAACTCGCTTGTTTTCCAACTGCAAAATTTGATTGGCGATGGCGGAGATTTCCTGCTGCAATTCCGGCTGTCGCTGCTGCTGCTGAACTTGTACCTGTCGGTTGATTTCGTCTAAGCGGGCTGTTAAACCGGCGCGGGCGCGATCGAGCTTTTGTTGTTTTTGCTGCTGCTGTTGTAGCAGCGGCGAAACTTGCAGTTGCAGTTGGTCGAGTTCGCTGAGGCGCGATCGAACTGCTTGCAACTGTGCGAGTCCTTTGTCAACCTCCGGCTGCTGTTTGAGAATTTCCAGAACATCTTTTTCATCTTGTTCTAAAACCTCTAATTGAGCTTGCAACTGCTGAATTTTGCTTTGCAAAAAGCTCAGTTCTTGCCGTTGCTGTTCTTGCAATTGCTGACGCTGATTTTGGGCTTGTTGGTTTGCCTTAAATTTGCCAGCCAGAGTCTCTTCTGTCGCTTGCAAGCTGTGGAAATACGCGATGCCTGCTGTTATTTCCTTTTCTTGCCCTAGGAGGGCTTGTAGCTCATTTTGCTGCTGTTTTGCTGCGCTGAGTTCTTGCTGCAATCGGCGGCATTCTTGAGAAATATTGTAGTGCTGTTGCTGGTGGCCGGCGAGGAGTTTTTGCCAAGTTTGGCGATTGTGGTGCTGGAGTTGCAGTTGCTGTAACTCGGTTGTGTCGGCTTGCTGTTGCTGCTGGAGCAAATCGGTGGCTTGCTGCAATTGAGTTTGTTCCGAGGCGATCGTCTCTTTTTGTTGCAGTTGCTCTTGTACGGTTTGCAAACTCTGTTTGAGCACTTCGACTTGAGCTTTAAATTGTTTGGACGTATCCTTGGCTTGTTCGGATAAAGTATCGTAGGAGTCGAGTTTGAGCAGGTTGGCTAAAACTTGTTTGCGTTCGATCGGCTTTTTGAGCATAAACTCATCAGCACGCCCCTGCCGCAAATACGCCGAGTTAATAAAAGTATCGTAATCTAATTTGATATGTTCGAGAATTTTCTGCTGAGTTGTTCTCAGGCCCTTGTCCGTAAGCGTGCGAAAACAGAGTTGATCCTGAGTTTCAGCAGCATTCAAGCTAACTTGAAATTCCAAACTTCCCGATTGTCCGCGCCTGCGGTTGCGAATCACCCGGTAGATTTGGCCGCCGGTGGAAAAAGTGAAATCAACGCGCACGTCAGTTTCGCCGATATGGATGATATCGTCTTCTGTATCGCTGCGACAACAGCCCCAAAGCGACCAGGCGATCGCCTCTAGGAGAGAGGATTTGCCAGCACCGTTAGGCCCGCAAATGCAAGCGGTGTGCAGGCCGCGAAAGTCTAAAGCAGCTTCGCGATAGCTGAGAAAATTTTTGAGTGTAAGTTGTATAGGAATCATTTAAGGCCATCGCGCCATACAATCTATCTATAAATAACACTATTTGTGCGCTGTTGCCTAGTTATTCAATCCAGATCCAAAACAATTGTCAGTGCTTCTGCAACTTCTTCGATAATTGTCTCCGAAAGGGTTCCGAGTTGTCGGACAAACCTTTGTTGGGAAACGGAACGGACTTGATAACTATCTGCGGCTGAGACTTTAATCAAGCCATTTTCGCTGCTGGGTTCTAGTCGAACCATCCAATTTCTCTGTGCGTATCGCTCTTTCCAGTCAGTGATAGGGACAATAACTTCCAGCAATAAAATTCCCACCGTCTCATCGCTGACAATAACTACGGGACGGGTTTTGCCAATTTCAGCGCCAACAGTAGGATCGAGTGAAACCAGCCAGATTTCGCCTTTACGCATTGGTTTTTACCCCTGCGTTAAGGTATTCTTCCTCGGATTCAAAATATGGTTCGCTCTCAGGCGACCACAAATCATGTAAAGCACCTCCCGGCATATAATCTGGGACTGCTGCTTCTGCGGCGGCTCTGAGTTGCCGCTTTTTGTCGGCTTTGCGCTGGGCTTTTGCTTCGATTTCTTCGCGCATCATCCGCGAAGCTGTTTCGATTATTTCTAGGCGTTCTTCTGCTGTGAGAGTTTTGAGTGCGGCTAAGATTTCTGTTTTAGTCACGGTTTTTTTTGGGGTGATTGGTGAGAAAGCGCGATCAATCTCATATCTTGCATCATTTTCAAGAACAGGCTGTCCGGCCTGTTTCACAAAGAGTGAATTTGATTATGGGATGGGCAGGAGAGCCCGTCCATAAAAAGCTTAGGAAGGAGAATTAAATAACTTACAATGCGTGATGGTTCTTGTGGGATGGGCGTCCCGCCCGTCAGAAAGGGCGGGCGGGACACCCCACAAACTTGTGTAAATTATTTAATTCGCGATCCTTATTGAAAACGGTGCAAGATATAAGATCGATCGCACCATCATTATATCTTTCACAAAAATCAATCTCGGCGCTCTCTGCTTATGGTGCACCCTACATCGATCGAATTGGCAGATTTTCCATCATCAAAAAGGGTTGACTGTATTCCTACAGCCAACCCCGCGCATATTTATTTGTCCTGCGTTTGCTCAAACAGCAACACTACCTGGCAATATTTGGGAACGTATAGCCGACACCGACTAACAATCCCACTTCAGCTCCGTCAACAAAACCAACATTCAGTCCCGCTGTTGCTGTAAAATTTCTCGACAGCGGCACATCTACACCCCCCGAAATCAGGAAGCCAATAGTACCGTCATCGCCGGTAGAAATTAGCACGCCAGCACCTGCATAAGGAGCAGCAGTAATCACAAAATCCTCGCTGACTTCGACGGTCTCTTGAGATACAAAATCATAGGTAACGGGAATTAGAAAAGCTAAGTTGTCGCGGAACAAAACAGTCGGTCTCACCGAGAAATTGTTCGTCAAACCGATTTTGCTAATAATGGCAAATGAACCGTCGCCTAAGGCTGAATCTCCGCCAAAACCTAGATTGCCACCAATGCCGATGTAGCTGGGCCCAGAACGAGTAGCTCGGCCTGGTCGGATTTGAGTTCCTTGAGCCACTTTTTGAGTCGGTTCCGAGACAGTTGCGGGTTTTTCAGCAACTTTCGGTTGGTTTGTCAAAGCTGAGGCGGAAGTGCTGACAGGATTGCTCAACAATTCTTGTGCTGTTTTGACTTCTTTTTCTTCCTTCGTTGCTGTTACTTCAAGATTATTGCTCTCGGCAACAATTGAGGTAGGTCGATCGCTCTTTTTGGCAGTCTCGACTTTTGACTCCACTTTGACGCTATTATCAGCAATTTTAGCGGTTTCTTCCGAATTTTCAGTCTCAGCAGCAATGGAGGTATTTGGCGCTGTTTCTGTCTCAGCAATTTCCGATGTTGCTGCTTCCGATTTTTCTGGTGCAGCAATAGATACTTGCAAGTTGGCAGTAGGTTCAGAGGCGACTGGCTCTGCCGCTTCTGCTAGTTCGCTCCAACTGATCGAATCAATTTTTTTATTACTAGCCGTTGTTTCTGCGTCGGGTTTAACTGCTGAAGTTGCTGTCGGCTCAGAAATTTGGTCAATATTTTGAGCTGCGATTGTTGCAGTTGTAGCGACATCGGGCAAGTTGCCAGTTTCAGCTTTCGCTGACATGGTACTGCAACAAACAGCTAAAGCAGCAAGATTTATTAACGCGAAAGTAGACTTGGAAAATAGACTATTCATAGAAACTCCTCAATGAACCGTGTGTTAAAAGTGTAAGTGTTTGAGGGCAACCGTCGAGAGCTTTGCTAAAAAAAGACACAAATAGGAGTTGTGTTGTTCCTAGATTGGCACTCAACCGTTGAAGAGTCAACTCTCAAGCTGATTAGATTCAAGAACGGACGGTGGGTTTAGAGGCTAATTTTAATTTACAGATCGATCGGCTAAAAATCAATCCTAGGGATGATTTCACCCTTAATCCTGTTTAATTGAGGAATCGATCGCGCGTCTGGCTTGCATTCTACAATACTGTACTTGGGGGCGCTGCACTCGCAGCCACGCCGGAAAAACCCGGTTCTTGAGGGCGCACCAGCTCGAAACCAAGAGACAACAAGCTTTCAAAACAGTTTTGGCAGCCCCGCCGTCCACAGCGCAGTTAATACAACGCGATCGGCTGCTGCACAGTCCATGACAATTAATGTAGAATAATACCACCGATCCGAGAAATATTTGTGGCTCTATCGTGTCAAAATTACTGAATATTATGAAAATTGTGTAAAATTTAGTGTTCTATTTGTAAAGTTTAGCCTTCGCTTTCGCTCAGGGTCTGACCATCTAACAACAGCACGCAACTAAACAAGTAAAAAAATACAAATTATCTCATCTCAACCTGACTTTATGAGCAAAGTTCTAGTCATATTAGGCGAATTGAGCGATCGCGACATCGATTGGATGCTCGCCAACGGCACCCGCACCCAAGTCCTCCCCGGCACAACTCTGATCACCGAAGGTAAGCCCTTAGACGCCCTGTACATAGTTCTGGAGGGAACTTTGAGCGTTGCTGTATCATCTTTTGCCGACAAAGAAATTGGAAAAATTATTGCCGGGGAAGTGTTGGGCGAAATGTCTTTTGTAGACGGGAGGCTTCCTTCTGCTAGCGTCACGGCAATTGAAGAGTGCCTCATCCTGTCAATTCCGAGGCGGCTGCTAACTGAAAAACTCGAGCAAGACGTGCTTTTTTCCCTGCGGTTTTATCGGGCGATTACCAAATTTTTGTCGTCGAGACTGCGGGGTACAGTCAAACGCTTCGGCGAAGAGACTGATTATTTATCATATCAAGACCCCGACGACGAGCGCGCTATCCGGGAAAAGGTCGAAAATCCCGATTTGGCTGAATCGAGATTTCAATGGCTGTTGCAGCGTTTGAAGGGGAGTTGAAGGAAGAAGTCATTAGGCAGTAGTCATCAGTCAGTAGTCATTAGGCAGTAGTCATCAGTCAGTAGTCAGTAGTCAGTAGTCAGAAGGCAAAAGGAAGAGGGGAAAAATAAGATGATCCGCTTTGCCTTTTTCTTGTTTTTCTACCAATTCCCCATTGCCAATGGCTTGGCAATTACCAATTACCAATTACCAATTACCAATTCCCGATTCCCAATTACCGAATTAAAAAACATATTTTTCAGCGACGCGCCAGTAGCGGGAAAAACGCTTTAAATCAATGTAACCATCGTAGCGGACAAAGGGTTCCGGTGGCAAAACTTCTACTGGGTGCGATCGCCTAATTTCCCGGCAAATATCCTGAAACCGAGGACTGGGACTTTCGGTAGTTATCACTTGATTCGCGCCGGATTCGATCGCAAAAGCGATAACTTCCGCAGCCACATCGCCCCGCCGAATAACTACCGGCAACTCCAGCAAACATTCGTAAATAAACACCATTCGTTTGAGACTCAACTGCCATTCATCAATGAGTGCATCATCCCAAACCCAGATAGCCGGTGCCTCTGGGTGCGCTTGAAAAGCCGGGCCTTCAGGACTCAAACAGTCGCCGTGCAGCCAAATAATCGGATTGTTCATAAATTAGTAATTGTTGACGGTTGACTGTTAACTAGACCTCTTGCAAAAATAATTAGGACGATGCTCAGAGCAACGTCCCACAATTTTTTTTTTCTTGTGGGACGTTGCTCTGAGCATCGTCCGAAAATTTGATTAAAAGGACTTATGCAAGAGGTCTACTGTTGACGGTTGATTGTTGACGGTTGACTGTTGACGGTTGATGGTTGACTGTTAACTTTTGACAACTGACAACTGCCTACTGCCTACTGACAACTGACAACTGACTTTTTAATTTGTGCGACCTTTTTTAGGGCGTTCCCAACTTTTAGAACCGCCACTACGATCGACCTTTTCTCCCGAAGGAAACAATTTCCCTTCCAAATATTCGTAAGTTCCCTCAAAATCGCACTGCCCGTACAGAGGACAATCGCGACAATAAACCCCCTTACTGTAACGCTCCAAATTTTCCCGATTAAAAAAATAAGGTTTGTGACTGAAAGTGCTTGCTACCCACTGCCAAGAAAGATTGTTGCTCGCCGGATCTCCATCTAGCAAATGTTGCAAAAACCAGCGAGCTCCGGCTTGCCAACGCACGCGGTGCCAGTGTACCAGATAACTAGCCATCCACATCCGCTGGTGATTATGTATATAACCGGTTTCTCGCAACTCGCGGCTGAAACTGTCGATGCAAACCAAACCAGTCGATCCCTCGACGACATCCTGTGGCAGAGTTTCGCTGTAATCTTTAGCAGTGTAACCAGTTTTGTAAGCTTCCCGGTCTTGCCAAATCCCCTGGCCCAATTCGGCATACAGTCGCTGCCAATAATCCCGCCAACCCAACTCGTTGACAAGTTTTACGGCATCTTCTGGATGTGGCACTTTCGAGAGCACGACATCCCGCACTTCGGCAAGGCTCAAAACGCCGTAGCGCAAATAGGGTGACAACCGCGTTACCGCGCCGTTGAGGAAATTGCGGGTGGAGGCGTATTTGCCTGGGTCAATTTGTTGCAGCGCTGTCTCGGCTGCTTTGCGCCCGCCTAGAGTTGCGGGTACGTTGCTATCCTGGGCGGCGGCTTCGGGAAACTGTTGGCTTATGTAGGCTATTAATTCGTCGCGGCTGGCAAATTCCCGCTCCATGTCCTGACTCATTGTTTTTTCAAGCGGCTGTCGTGACAAAGTAACCCGTATCCCGGAAATAAGTGTAACAATCCGGTAAAATATTGTAGCATCTAGTAATAACCGATAAAAATCGGCTACCATGAC
>JARCMA010000204.1 GCA_030248405.1 Microcoleus sp. MP8IB2.171 | reverse complement strand
TGTCTGTGTAGACGCGGTTTCAACCGCCCTGTTTGTGTAGACGCGGTTTCAACCGCCCTGTCTGTGTAGACGCGGTTTCAACCGCCCTGTTTGTGTAGACGCGGTTTCAACCGGTCTATGTCTAGAGTATAAGGAGAGTCCATGAAATTAGCGATCGCCAAAGAAGTCCAAGCAGAGGAACGCCGGGTAGCCTTAGTACCCGACGCTGTAGCCAGATTAGTCAAACAGGGCGTTGAAGTTTGGGTTGAGGCCGGTGCCGGTGCAAAATCCTTTTTCTCGGATCTTGCTTACGAAGAAGCCGGAGCTCAGGTTGTCGCCGATACCGCTACGCTGTGGGGCGAAGCCGATGTCGTCGTCAAAATCGGGGAATTGCAAGAATCAGAAGTTCATCAACTTCGCGAAGGAGGAGTTTTCATCGGATTTTTGAATCCCTTGGGAAATCCGGCTTTAGTACAGCGGTTGGCCGATCGCAAAGTAACGGCATTCAGCATGGAAATGATCCCCCGCACCAGCCGCGCCCAAAGCATGGATGCACTGTCATCCCAAGCCAACGTCGCCGGTTACAAAGCCGTACTGATCGCAGCCTGTGCATTGCCGAAATATTTCCCGATGCTGACAACGGCGGCGGGTACGATTCGCCCCGCGAAAATATTGGTAATGGGTGTGGGCGTTGCGGGCTTACAGGCGATCGCCACAGCGCGTCGTTTGGGCGCAGTCGTCGAAGCCTTCGACATCCGCCCGGAAACCAAAGAGCAAGTACAAAGCTTGGGCGCTAAATTCGTTGATGTCGAACTAAAAGAAGAAACCGTCGCCGCCGGTGGTTATGCAAAAGAGCTATCAGAAGCCGCTAAAGAATACACCCGCCAAGTGCTCACCCAACACGTCAGCGCCTCCGATGCAGTGATTACCACCGCTCAAGTTCCAGGCAGAAAAGCACCTATTTTAGTTACCCGCGAAATGGTTTCTCAAATGAAACCGGGATCGGTAATTGTTGACCTCGCGGCGGAACAAGGCGGCAATTGCGAGTGTTCTGAAGCGGGGAAAGATGTTGAATGGAACGGCGTTAATGTCATCGGCCCGATTAATTTGCCATCGTCGATGCCGGTACACGCTAGCGAAACTTACTCGAAGAATATCTCGTCTTTGCTTCAGTTGATGCTGAAAGATCAGGAATTAATTTTGAATTTTGAAGATGACATTATCGCTGGTGCTTGTGTTGCCCGCGACGGCGAAATTAGCAACCAGCGAGTTAGGGATGCTTTGACGGCTGAGGCTTCAGCAGTCAATAGTTAGGAGTCATTAGTCATTAGTAGGGAGAGGTCTGGTTTCATTAGTGTCAACTTAAATCTAAAACCCTTGATAAATCTCGTTTGTAGCCAAGGCCAGATCCCCCTAAATCCCCCTTAAGAAGGGGGACTTTGAATGCTTCTTGTCCCCCCCTTATTAAGGGGGGCTAGGGGGGATCAGGCCTCGGCTAAAACCATTGATGAATCTCATTTTTAGCCAAGGGCAGATCCCCCTAAATCCCCCTTAAGAAGGGGGACTTTGAATGCTTCTTGTCCCCCCCTTATTAAGGGGGGCTAGAGGGGATCAGGCCTCCGCAGTAAACAGCAGTCTGTGAATACGTTTAACCTGGTTTGAAAACGGTAAAGCTTTTACAGTTGATAACTAATGACTAATGACCAATGACTAATGACTAATGACCAATTACCAATTACCAATTACCAATTACCAATTGTCATGGCAGAAGGATTGATTGCAGGTTTAGTAGTGTTTACGCTAGCGTCGTTTGTGGGATTTGAAGTAATTAATAAAGTTCCCCCGACGCTGCACACACCTTTGATGTCGGGCTCCAATGCGATTTCGGGAATTGCGGTTTTAGGTGCAATTCTGATTTCCGGCCAGGGAAGTGTGACTGTTACTTCGATTTTGGGGACGATCGCGATCGCCCTAGCGACAATTAACGTTGTCGCCGGTTTCCTAGTAACCGATCGAATGCTGCAAATGTTCAAGAAAAAAGAGGTTAAAGCGTGAGCGATTTTCTGCCCAGTGGCATTCAGCTAGGCTATCTAGTGGCCGCATCTTTGTTTATTGTCGGTTTGAAACAATTGGGCTCCCCGGCTACTGCGCGTCAAGGAAACGTGTTAGCTGCGATCGGGATGTTTATTGCGATCGTCGGTACTTTACTGGAAAAGCAAGTAGTTAGCTACGAGCTCATTACAGTGGGAATTATCATCGGTTCCATTGTGGGAACAATTATGGCGAAAACCGTCGCGATGACGGATATGCCGCAGATGGTGGGTTTGCTTAACGGTTTCGGGGGCGCGGCTTCTGCACTCGTGGCTGTGGGCGAATTCTGGCGCTATCTCAGCATCCCGGAATCGCCAACTCCCGATGCGACAATTACGATCCTTTTGGGCGTTTTAATCGGCGGAATTACGTTTACTGGTAGCCTTGTAGCGTTTGCAAAACTGCAAGAATTGCTACCTGGTGCGCCGATTTCGTTTCCGCTACAACAGCCGTTTAATGCTTTACTGGCGATCGCACTTTTAGCCGGTAGCGGTTATATGGTGTTTCACCCGGAAGATGTACCGGTATTCCTAGGTTTGGTGGCTATTTCTAATATCCTGGGTATCATGTTTGTGCTGCCGATTGGTGGCGGTGATATGCCCGTGGTGGTGTCGCTGCTTAACTCCTATTCGGGGATTGCGGCGAGTGTGGCTGGGTTCATTTTGATGAACAATATGCTAATCATTGCTGGGGCACTTGTGGGCGCGTCTGGAATCATTTTGACGCAGATTATGTGTAAGGCGATGAATCGATCGATCTCTAGTGTGCTGTTTGGCGCGTTTGGTGGCGGTGGCGGTGGTGCGGCTGCTGCTGGGGTTGCTGGTGGGGCGATCGACAAAACTGTTCGCAGCATCAATCTCGAAGAAAGTGCGATGATGTTAGGCTATGCGCGATCGGTGGTAATTATTCCCGGTTACGGGATGGCTGTAGCGCAAGCCCAGCACGCGGTACGCGAGTTAGCCGACGGTTTGGAAAAAATGGGTGTTGACGTGAAATACGCGATTCACCCGGTGGCTGGGCGGATGCCGGGGCACATGAATGTGCTGTTGGCGGAAGCAAACGTGCCTTATCCGCAGTTGTACGATATGGACGACATCAATCCGCAGTTTGAAGAAACGGATGTGGCGTTGGTGATTGGTGCGAATGATGTGGTGAATCCGGCGGCGCGTCACGATACGGCGAGCCCGATTTACGGGATGCCGATTTTGGAGGTTGATAAGGCTAAGCATACGATCGTGATTAAGCGCGGGATGAGTGCTGGTTTTTCTGGTGTTGACAATGAGTTGTTTTACAAGGATAAGACGATGATGTTGTTTGGTAGCGCTAAGGATGTGGTTGCGAAGTTGGTTGCTGAGGTGAAGCAGTTGTAGGATTTTTGCGATCGCTGATTAACGCGGATTAACGCGGATGATAAAACCCGGTTTCTTGAAGAAACCGGGTTTTTGTTTTGGGCGATTTTTTCATGCCATGCTAGCTTGATTCACATATTCACTGGAAATAGGTGTATGTGAAAATCCTTGTTCTCTGGCTTTTTGAAACCAGTGATCTGCTTGAGTGCGATCGGCTGCTACACCATCAGCACCCGATAGATAAATTCCTGCTAGGTTGTTTGAAGCAACGCCATAGCCTTGTTCAGCCGATTTAATATACCATTGAATCGCTTTAAAGGTACTTGTTTCTACACCTAGTCCTAAATGGTACATACTGGCAATGATGCACTGGGCTTCAGGATTCCCCTGTTCTGCTAGTGGTTTTAACAAGCTAAATGCTTGGGTGTAATTTTGAGTATTAAAAGCAGCTAAACCTTTTTCTAAATCTGACATTTTCCTTCTCCGTTTTTTAGGTTAAGTTTTACGGCCCTGGAAAGTTTTTGTCAAAAGATTGAGGACAGGGGCGATCTTTGGGCTAAGTGAATGTTGCTAAAGCTGCGTATCCCTTGCATTTATAATTTAAGCAGACATAGCTAGACATGAGGAAACTTGTGAGCTAAAATAGTAAACATATCTTCCTAAAAAACCGAGGTGTGAACTGTGACAATAACTGAATTAAAAGTCGATCTTGCTTCATTAACGATCGCAGATAAAGCAGCAGCAATAGAATTTTTACTTCAAACTGTAAGCAATAGTTCCCTAGGAATTAAAAAAACTCCCGGCGTGTGTGGCGGTGATGCTTGTGTTGGCAATACTCGGATACAAGTTTGGGTACTTGTCGGGTATCGCCGTCTCGGATGCAGCGATGCTGAACTTTTCAAGTGCTATCCCCATTTAACTGCTGCTGACTTAGTAAATGCTTGGGCTTATGCTGATGCTTACCCAGAAGAAATTGAAACAGCAATCAGAGAAAATGAGGAAGCATAAAATATGGCACGAATTTATGCAGACGAACAGTACCCGCTGCCAGTAGTTGAGTTTCTTCGACCTTTCGGTCATGATGTATTAACAGTTCAAGAAGCAGGAAACGCAGGATTAAGAATTCCTGATGAGGATGTATTAGCTTTTGCAGTGAGTAATGAGCGAGCAGTTTTGACTCTCAATCGAGGGGATTTCATTCGACTGCATCGCTCACAACCTAACCATGCTGGTATTATAATTTGTACTCAAGATAACAATTGGGAAAGACAGGCGACGCGAATTAATGATGCTATTTCTGCTGAAGAAACTTTGACTGGTAAATTAATTCGAGTCAACCGCCCGTCGCAGTGAAAAAAGCCGTTTTAAGCTAAAATATTAAACATATATTCCCCAAAAAACAGGAATGAATTATGACTCTCACCGAATCTAAAATCGATTGGGCATCTTTAACAGCCGTTGATAAAGCAGCCGTTATAGAAATTTTGCTCGCCTCCTTAAGCAGCGGTTCCCTCGGTATTAAAAAAACTCCCGGCGTGTGCGGCGGTGATGCTTGTGTTGGCAATACTCGCATACCCGTTTGGTCGCTGGTGTGCGATCGCCGTTTAGGTGCTTCCGATGGTATCATCTTAGAATCATTTCCCGATTTAACCGCCGCTGACTTGGTAAATGCCTGGGCTTATGCCGATGCTTACCCAGAAGAAATTGAACAAGCAATCAAAGAAAACGATGAAGTTATGGAAGAAAGTGAGGTTTATTAAAATTTGGCACGGTTTTACACAGATGAAAACTTCCCGCTAGCCGTTGTGAAATTACTGCGGGCTTTGGGTCACGATGTATTAACAGCAAGGGAAGCAGGGAATGCAAATCTTCAAATCCCTGACGAAGATGTGTTAGCTTTTGCTGCGAGCAATTATCGAACAGTTTTGACGCGCAATCGCCGTCATTTTATGCGATTGCACATTGAAAACTCTGACCATAATGGTATTGTTGTTTGCACGGAAGACCCAAATTTTCAAAGGTTAGCGAGGCGAATTAATGATGCTATTTCTGCTCAAGAAACATTGAGTGGTAAATTGATTCGAGTCAACCGCCCGCCACAGTGAAAAAAAGCTGGTCGCCCAAACCACCGTAAAATCTTACTAAATGCACCAAAATTAGGTAAAATTATCTGGGTGTCAGAGGATAAACTATATGCGCTTGGTTAACTATATTACGATCGCGATTGTCAATGCTTTCGGTGTCGTCATCGGTATAATTTGGGTTGCAATCCCCGCAACACTCGCTCAACCTTCCCTAAACTACCAACTCGCACTCTCGGCGCGACAGCCAGACGGCGAAACTCCGCAATCGCTGCCGGAACTCTACAAATTGCGCGATCGGCTCAAAGTACAATTAGATAACCTTGCCAAAACTCCCGACAGCAGCCCGTTTCCTGCAGAACTTTGGAAATCAGCAATCCACCGCCAGCAATCCCAAACTCTGACGCAGCAACTCCAAAACGTTCAAATTCAGATTCAAATAGAAGAAATAGCCAAATATAATTGGGACGAAGCTGCTAAATTAGCCGCCCAAGCAGTCGCAATTGGACGCACTTCTAATCCTTCTTCTGCTACTTGGGAACAGTCCCAGCGCCTGTGGCAGTTGGCTATCAATACACTGCGACTCATTCCTCACAGTTCTTTTTTGACTGATCGGGCGATCGACAAAACCATCGAATACCAAGGAAACCTCAGTGTCGCTACCTATGAAATGCAAGTTTCACGTTCTGTTGAGAAAGTTAGAGCCGAAGAAGAAGAGATAAGAGAGCGAGCCCGCAAAGAGCAAGAGAAAAAAGAATTTGCTCGTCGAGAAATAGAGAGAAAAGAGCAAGAGAAAAAAGACCGGGCTAGAAAAGAACTAGAAAGACAAGAATTCCAAAGGCAAGAATTAGCCAGACAAGAGCGAGAAAAGCAAGAATTAGCCACGAAAGAACTAGAAAGGCAAGAATTTGAAAAGCAAGAATTAGCCCGAAAAGAACTTGAAAGGCAAGAATTCCAAAGGCAAGAATTAGCCAGACAAGAAGTTGAAAGGCAAGAATTAGCCCGAAAAGAACTTGAAAGGCAAGAACTTGAAAAGCAAGAGTTAGCCAGACAAGAATTAGCCCGAAAAGAATTAGAAAGGCAAGAACTAGAGAGAAATCAGCAAGCAACTTCTCAACCAACTCCTGAATCAACTGCAACACCAACTCCCGCCCCAGTTACTCCTGCTGCGTCCCCGTCGAACTTTTTGTTTGTGGGAGATACTAACAGAGATGGCAAAATTAACGAGCAAGATGACGCCGGAAAAGAACAATGGTCTTTGTCCAAGGGCGCGCTAATTTTATTTAACGATCGCAATAACGATCGCGGCAAGATACCGACTTGGAAACAAACCAAAGTTAGCGATCCCCGCCGTGCAGCAATGCTTTCTCAAGTTAACTTGACACTGTCTGAAAACTTCAAAACCTCTCAGTTATTTATCACTGCTGACAGCATTGCTAGCCCTCACATCAGCGTTTTTCAGAAGACGGGCGACGGCTGGCAACCTGTAGATATATCCGGTGCTAAACCTCTAGTTTTCAGCACGAATATTGTTTTAGGTGTCGAAGCCAAACAATTTGCCGATCGCAACTGGAACGGCACTGTTAATCTCAAAGCAACTGCCCAAAACAACGGTCAAGAAATTGCCTCCACCACAATCCAAATGGGCGTTAGTCCTTGGATGATAGCGCCCAACACGGCGCCAGTAACCGAAGTTCAGGTCAGCGACAGAGGCTTGGTAAACAGCGAATTTATCTCGCAACTAAAACAAGCAGTAGAACCCACGGGCGCTAAAGTCAAAATTCTCCAGGGCGATCGCACTTGGATGCAAGATACCCAGAAAAACGGCTACGTTCAACTCCCAGAAAAATCGGAGATCCGCCAGTTTAATGTAGCCATAAAAAGCAATAGCGAGCCAGATAAAAACCCGCCTGTTAAATCAGCTCAAAACCGGGATTTGAAAGTATTTAAAATTGGCAATCCTCGTTCTTTAGACCCTGTAAGTCAGTGGTCTGACGGATACGGCAATTTGCAGGTGACACCGCCGATTCCCGGACACCCAATGGGTCGAGTTTATTACGGGAATTCGGGAAATGCTAGTTTTAATCCAGAGGTACTTGATTTTATTCAAGCTCAGAGAATTCAAGGGCCGCCAGTGGATATTGATACTTCTTGGCTTTTGACTCGCCAAGTCGATGAAATTATCAATTTTATTCCCACTCAAACTCCCGGACAATATGTAATGGCGATCGCTAGTCCCGAAGCCGGAGTTAAGCTATTGGAAGAATTGGAGGGAAGAGGTTACGGCGATGTGACGATAAATCGTGGTTTGAGCACTCAAACAACTGTCAGCGCCGCTTTGCAAAATCGCGCTTTAATTCAACACAATCTCTATTTGCAAAATCAGAAACTTAATCCGATTATAGAGAAGTTGAAAAGAGAGTTTTTACTTGGAGACGACCAAATTATTCAAGTTCCGGTGATGTTTGGCTACAGCGGTTATGCTTGGTGGCCTAATATGGTTAATTCGGTGCCAGTTAACGGCAAGTTGTTAGTTTCAAATCCGCGCGGGCCAATGATTGAGGGTGTAGATTACACTCAAGAAAGATTACGCCAACTGCTGCTTCCTGCGGGCGTCAGCGTGAGTTTTCTGGATGACAGGTATTATCAAGAATTGAAAGGAAATGTGCAGTCGGCGACGAATACTGTGAGGAAGCCAGAAGAGCGGCCTTTTTGGCAGTCTTTGCCTAATAATTACTAATGGGTAATTCGTAATGGGTAATTGGTAACTCATAGGGGCGGGCTTTACCAACCATCTATGTTTAAAACTCAGTATATAGTAAACCCGCCTGCCTATGCTAATATTTAGGAAAACTATGCTAGGAGTTTAACAGATGGCTACCCTGCAAATAGAAAATATACCAGAGGAATTGTACGCGAGACTGCAAGAGTTAGCCGCGGCTCAAAACCGATCGATTAGCGCGTTTGCGATCGCCATTTTAGAAGCCGAGTTGTCAACAGAGACAAAACCCCTCTCAGGAAAACGTAAAAAGTCTGTAACAGAACTATTGGCAGAAATCAGCCGCCGTCGCGAGTCTCGTCCGGCGAATATGGGGATGATACTAGATAGTACCGCTTTAATTAGAGAGGATCGCGACAGATGAGCAATCCTGTGAGGTGCGTAGTCGATGCTAGCGTGGGGATTAAGCAATTTATCCCCGATCCGCTGTCCTCTAAAGTCGTTCAATTGTTTACCCATCTTGAAATTCCACAGACTGAAATATTTGTACCCGATCTGTTTTATATTGAGTGTGCAAATATTATCTGGAAGTATGTCCGTGCTGGACTTTACGCTGCTGCCGATGTTCCAACAGATTTAGCTAATCTTAGAGCTTTATCCTTGCGTGCAGTATCTACTGCTGAACTGATTTTAGATGCAACAAATATCGCCTTAAATTATGGAATTTCTGCTTATGATGGCAGTTACGTTGCTCTTTCACAGCAAGTTGACGCGCCTTTGCTAAGTCTCGACCAAAAGCTAGTCAGAGCTTTAGCAGGCACATCTTATAATGTTCTATCGTTTAACGATTTCGATGTACCAACACCGCATTAGCCTTAGCTTTATAGGAAATTAATTAACTTGTTTATTCTTATTAGTAAAAAGATTGAGCGCTATAATATAGATACGACATTCCCAGCAGTCAACCGCCTAATTAACTATGACACTAAAAGAATTAGAACCGCAACTGCTTTCCCTGACTCCGCCCGAGAAAGCTCAAGCAATACAGATATTAGCTCAAAGTTTAGCCAACACTTGGCAGGGAATCATTGGTGACAAGTTAAGGCTGTAAGTCTTTTGTCAAGAGGCTTTCAGAGAATTGTTGAAAAAGAACTGGTCAGACCCTCGTTGAAGCTCCGGAAAAGGAGCCACAATTAGCTTTGTGTTTGGTTTTCGTTTCTGTTTGACAATACCTAAATCTCGATTTTTGGGGTCAGCAAAATACTTAACTGGGTCTGTTGCCTTACCTTTTTGATGAGCCATAGTAAAATGATAAAGACCGCGATAAATCATTTCTAATGAAACCTCATCAAAGGGCAGAGAAAGTTCATCCGCTACGGCATCACCTAAATCTACCAAAACAGCATAAAACAACCACGTTGACCAAATTTGCAATTTAATTCCATTGATTGAACCCGTCCATAAATAACTGGCTCTCCTGATTTTGTGGTGATAAGCAAACCGCATATCCTTACTCCTAGGGCATCATAGAATCACAAAAAGTTTTGCTTGATACCGTATACACCATA
>JARCMA010000203.1 GCA_030248405.1 Microcoleus sp. MP8IB2.171 | reverse complement strand
GTTTGTAGCTTAAGTAGCTAATATGGTTTATTTATTATAACTTAACTATTAGACTAAAAATGATTAATAGAGATTTTACTAACAAAAAAGATAAGTAAAGCTTATATAAAAAATAAAAATATTTAAATTAGGTAGTAAATACTGATAAATATTTAAATAAAAATATAAAAAATAACGTGAACAGAGAGGTAGAAAATATAATGATTAAGGTAGGTAGGAAAATGAGTAAATCCCCCCCAGGACTTCGACTACAAATCGGGCTTTAAGGTGGCAAAAATGGTCATTTTAGGGGCGATTAAGAGCGATACCTTGTGGGAGATGTCAGATAGACGGAGCGGAGTCACTGTTTATTTAAATGTTTAAATGCACTTAAAGCTTAAATGTTAAGGGGATGTTTGGGTGTCTGAATGTTTAGAAGTTTAAGTGTTTAGAAATAGGGGGCGATCGCTCTGGCACTGACGCTTAACTTACATAATCACAACATACGCATAGTGTGATTTAAACTTGCTACCGACGCTGCCAGCAGAGTAGAAGCACCTTATAATAACCAAGCTCTAGAATAATGCTAGATGAGACTGCTTGTGTACCGGTAGCAGGTAGGTGACACGCGACTGCGCTGATAGGTGGTAAGTCAGTCACTGTAAGACTCAGAAGTACCTAAAATGGTTAATTTACTAGATAAGTCCTAGAATCTGAGTTAGTGATGGCTGTAAGTGTTGGTAAATGGTAAGTTGTTTAAGGAACCGCCACCTTAACCTCAACAATCATCTGATTTGGGTCAGTCAAACCCGCCACTTCCCAGACGCCCAGCAAAGCATTGTGGGCGATCGCATTTCGTACAGCCCTTGCACAGGCTACAGTCGGTTCCTGCCCGTGCTGGTCTATACCCATCCCCATTTCAATGATGAAACATTTACGTGCCATAGTTGCCCCTTGGTTGATTTTGGTTTGTAGTCGTTAGCGAAGCTTGCAGAAGAGGATCGCACTTTTTACCAAAACAATTATCAACCCAAATGACCGCATTTTATATTATTTTATCGCTTCCTCGAATAACACAATAATCATCTCATTTAATAAAAAAAAGGTAACTTTTTACAACCTCCAAACTGATATCAAATCAGTCATTGTAAATCTAAAATCTAAAATCTAAAATCTAAAATGGTATAACTTATGGTAATATAACCAAATTCAGCTTTCCTCGCGGACTGCAAAACTCATCGCCAGCTTGAATCATGGATAGTTTTCTACCAATTGCCTACTTTCAAAACCAATTTCTCCCATTTACCGACGCCAAAATTTCCATAGCCACCCACGCACTGCACTATGGAACCGGAGTTTTAGGCGGGTTGCGGGGAATTCCAGACCCCCAAAATGCCGATCGCATCTTACTATTTAGATTAGACCGCCACTGTCAAAGATTAAGCCAAAGTGCCAGCTTCCTCCACTGCGATTTGCCAGCCAGCAAAATCCAACAAATAATCATTGATTTTGTCCAGAAAAACCAGCCCACAAAATCCTTTTACATCCGCCCCTTCATCTACACATCCAGCTTAGGAATTGCCCCCCGACTGCACAACGTAGAAACAGACTTCTTTGTCTACGGATTAGAACTCTCAGACTACTTGCCCAAAGCAGGAGTCAACTGTAGAATTAGCTCTTGGTACCGACAAGAAGACCGCAGTTTGCCCTTAAGAGGTAAAATTAGCGGCGCCTACATCACCTCAGCCTTAGCAAAAACAGAAGCCGTAGAATCTGGCTTCGACGAAGCTATTATGATGAACACTCAGGGAAAAGTCAGCGAAGCTTCAGGAATGAACATATTTGTCGCCAGAAACGGTAAATTAGTTACTCCCGGTTTCGATCAAGATATTCTCGAAGGAATTACCAGAGACAGCGTAATTACCATCGCCAGAGACTTAGGAATAGAAGTCATTGAAAGACCAGTTGATAAATCAGAACTGTTGATTGCAGACGAGATTTTCCTCTGTGGAACCGCCGCCAAAATTACGCCAATTAACCGAGTAGAAAACTATCAATTGCCCCAAAATAGACCCATCACCGAAAAGATTTTGGACAAACTAACCGAGATTATCGAAAATCGCGACAGCAATTATAAAGAATGGGTATTTCCGATTAATCTTAATTAACCGAAAATACCTGTGCTCCTAGAAGCGAGTTCACTCGTTACCAGGCTCTGCCTGGTAAAGCAGATCAGGAGGCTCTGCCTCCACATTTCATGGCAGCCATTCGAGGCAGAGCCTCTGGATATCGGTTCCCAGGCAGAGCCTAAGAACCAGTTGTTGTGGAGCAGGCATCTTGCCTGCTTCCTGCTAGGAACTACCCGCACAAAACAGCCGCGTGATGGCGAATGTGATCTTCCATAAAAGTAGCTATCAAATAATAGCTGTGATCGTAACCTTCCTGCATCCTTAAAGTTAGCGGCTGTCCCGCTTTTTCACAAGCTTGTGCGAACACTTCCGGCAACAACTGCCCGTCAGCAAGAAACGAATCAGCCGTGCCACAGTCAATCAGAATCGGACGGTTGTATTGCGCCTCAAGCACCAATTTGCTAGCATCCCAAGCCCTCCAAATCTCTTTGTCGCCACCGAGGTAGTTTGCAAAAGCTTTTTGTCCCCAAGGGCAGCGCATTGGCGCGGAAATAGGCGCAAAAGCGGAAACTGAAAGATAGCGATCGCCATTTTTCAAAGCGCAAATTAAAGCCCCGTGTCCCCCCATCGAATGACCGAAAATTCCCTGTTTTTCCGGTATCGCTGGAAAATTTTCGGCGATTAAATTCGGCAATTCATCAACCACATAACTGTACATTCGATAGTGAGAATTCCAAGGTGCGGCTGTCGCATCAACATAAAAACCCGCACCACTTCCTAAATCCCAATCGTCATCTTCACCAGGAATGCCAGTATTGCGCGGGCTAGTGTCGGGCGCAACCAGCATTAACCCGTATTTTGCCGCAAATTGTTGCGCCCCCGCTTTTGCCATAAAGTTCTCTTCTGTGCAGGTTAAACCTGATAGAAAATACAAAACTGGTACGGGTTGAGATAAAGCTTGCGGTGGCTGGTAAACAGCGAATTTCATCTCGCTGTTGCAAGCAGAGGATTGATGGCTGTAAAAGCCGAGTTTTCCACCGAAACTCTTATATTCTTTTTGCAGTTTGAGGGATTTAGAGAGCATATTAATTCTCTTTCATTTCTGAATTAGATTTTTTTTATTAACCACAGAGGGCGCAGAGGACGCAGAGGAAGAGAGAAGAGAGAAGTTATGTAGGGTGCAGCCGTGTACCTTACGGCTATAGATAGCGCGTAAAACCACTTTTTCCGTAAGTCCTGTCTTCCTTCTTCCTTCAAAAACTCAAAATGTCAACACTGTGCGAATTACTTCGCCTTTGTGCATCAAATCAAAGGCTTCATTGATTTTGTCGATCGGCATTACCTGAGTTACCAGACTATCAATATCAATTTTACCGTCCATGTACCAATCAACAATCTTAGGAACATCAGTTCTGCCTTTCGCGCCGCCAAAAGCCGTCCCTTTCCAAACCCTACCAGTTACTAGCTGAAACGGGCGGGTACTAATTTCTTGACCGGCTCCCGCTACCCCGACAATTACGCTCACGCCCCAACCTTTGTGGCAGCATTCCAAAGCTTGCCGCATCACATTAATGTTGCCGATACATTCAAAACTGTAATCAGCTCCGCCTTTGGTTAAATCTACCAAATAAGGCACTAAATCACCTTCCACTTCGCGGGGATTGACAAAATGAGTCATGCCGAATTTTTCCGCCATCTCTCGCTTGTCGGGATTCAAGTCTACGCCGACAATCATGTTAGCTCCCACCATGCGAGCCGCTTGAATTACATTCAAACCCACGCCGCCCAAACCGAAAACTACCACATTAGAACCAGGCTCTACTTTCGCAGTATTAATGACAGCGCCGATGCCAGTTGTTACACCGCATCCGATTAAACAAACTTTATCAAAAGGAGCATCTTCGCGAATTTTTGCTACCGCAATTTCTGGCAATACTGTATAATTAGCAAAGGTAGAAGTTCCCATGTAATGGAAAATTTTCTCGCCATTAATTGAAAACCTGCTAGTGCCGTCGGGCATCACGCCTTGTCCTTGAGTCACGCGAATTGCTTGACAGAGATTTGTTTTGCGGCTCAAACAATATTCGCAGTTGCGACATTCGGGAGTATAAAGTGGAATTACCCGATCGCCAACTTTGACACTCGTGACTCCCGGCCCAACTTCTGCGACAATCCCGGCTCCCTCGTGGCCTAAGATAGCAGGAAACAAGCCTTCAGGATCGGCACCGGAAAGAGTGTAAGCATCAGTGTGACAAACACCCGTCGCTTTAATTTCCACCAGCACCTCTCCAGCCCGCGGCCCATCCAGATCAACCATCTCAATAGTCAAAGGTTGGCCGGCACTGCGAGCAACTGCTGCTTTTACTTTCATGCTTTCTCCTGCGATCGATTTGTCAATTCACCAGTCAATATGTATTGTATTACTTAATGTCAAAATTCAGCAAATCTATGACCAAATTAATTGTAATTACCGGAGTCAGTCGCGGTCTAGGTCTTGCCATGACCGAAAAGTTTATTGCATTGGGACATACAGTTGTGGGATGCGCCCGTTCTTCAGAAGCGGTGGAAAAACTCAACCAAAAATATAGTGCGCCCCACCATTTTACTTGTTTGGATGTCACCAACGACGCTCTAGTAAAAGCTTGGGCAACAGAAATACTAGCAAAAAAAGAGCCGCCAGATTTGCTAATTAATAATGCAGGTGTAGCTAATCATCTCGCGCCGCTTTGGAATGTCAGCAACGAAGAATTTTCCCAGGTAATTGATGTTAATATTAAAGGTACGGCTAATGTAATTCGCCACTTTGTCCCGGCAATGATTGCTCGAAAAAGCGGCATAATTGTCAACTTTAGTTCTGGTTGGGGAAGGTCAACTTCGCCGGAAGTCGCGCCCTATTGCGCTTCCAAGTGGGCGATAGAAGGACTTACGCGATCGCTCGCTCAAGAATTGCCCGCAGGTATGGCAGCAGTTCCTTTGAATCCGGGGATAATTCACACGGATATGCTGGACATTTGTTTCGGCGAAGATGCAGCAAGTTACACATCAGCCAAAGCCTGGGTGCAAAAAGCAGTTCCTTTTTTACTCAAGTTAAAACCTTCCGATAACGGAATGCCGCTGACTGTTCCTGGATAATACAGCAACCCTGGCAGGATTTACGCACATCTCTATTTTCTTCTCCTCTGCGCCCTCTGCGCTCTCTGCGGTTCATTAAAAAATTCAAAAATGAAATAAAATTGCTATATTCCCAAATCACAACTCTTTCCCCAAATAGCCACTGTGAACTTGCCGCTAACCTCCCCCTCGCAAACCGAAACTCGCAAAGCAGACCACCTGCGGATTTGCCTCGAAGAAGACGTACAATTTCGCGAAACTACCAGCGGCCTAGAACGCTACCGTTTTGAGCACTGCTGTTTGCCAGAACTCGATCGCACTGAAATTGATTTAACCTCCACATTTCTCGGCAAAAAACTAGCCGTTCCCCTGCTAATTTCCTCGATGACTGGTGGCACAGAATTAGCCCAGAAAATCAATTATCGCCTCGCCGATGTCGCTCAAGAATACAAACTAGCAATGGGAGTCGGTTCCCAGCGAATTGTTGTAGAAAATCCTCAACTAGCTCCTACATTTGCCGTCCGTCGCCGCGCTCCCGATATTCTCCTGTTTGCCAATATCGGAGCCGTTCAATTAAATTACAATTACGGTTTGGAAGAGTGCCAAAAAATTGTTGATATTTTAGAAGCAGACGCACTAATTTTGCACCTCAATCCGCTGCAAGAGTGCGTTCAAACCGAAGGCGATACTAACTTTAAAGGACTGCTAGATAAAATTGCCAAATTGTGCGCTAAATTACCAGTACCAGTTATTGCTAAAGAAGTCGGCAACGGTATTTCTGGAAAAATGGCACAGAAATTGCTCGCGGCTGGAGTAAGTGCGATCGACATTGCCGGAGCCGGAGGCACTTCTTGGGCGAAAATAGAAGGAGAGCGAGCCAAAGACGGCAAGCAGCGCAGATTGGGCGCAACCTTTGCCGACTGGGGAATACCAACAGCCGAGTGCATTGTCAGCACCCGCGCCGTAGCGCCGGATGTTCCCCTGATTGCCTCTGGAGGATTGCAGAATGGATTGGATGCAGCGAAGGCTATCGCCCTTGGCGCGGATATTGCGGGACTGGCGCGGCCGTTTCTACAAGCCGCAGCGGAATCGGAATCAGCCGCAGCCCTCCTAGCTGAGGCTTTAATTGCAGAAATCGCTACCGTGATGTTCTGTACGGGCTGCGCTAACTTGGATGAGTTAAAACATTCTGGGGTTTTGGAAAGGTTAAGATAAAAGTATGTCAGTTGACAGTTGTTGGTTGTCAGTTGACAGTTGGCAGTTGACAGTTGGCAGTTG